>JBOHII010000435.1:0-4717 GCA_050725955.1 Pseudolabrys sp.
AAATATCGCCTGGTTTTGCACCGAAATCGAAATGCCCGCGCGGAATCGCGCTGGTCACATTATTTTTCAGTGCGCTCGTTCGCACCAAACCAAACGCCGCCGCCCGCTGAGCGGCAGGCGCGGCACACAGGCGTTCGGGCAATTATTTTACAGGCGATATTCGCCGGATGTCGGGTCGCGCCGCAGCGTCGGCCGGTTTTCCTGATCGGAAATCCGCGCCTTTGCGCCCTTGGCCCGCTCGAGTTCTTCGTTGATCCGGCGCGCTTCCTTGGCCACCCAATGCACGACCATGGCTCCGCCGAGCGCGACGAACGACCATTTCACCAGCGGTGACAGCAGAAACGGGGGCATAGCGACACCTCCTCGACGGCGATGAGGGAACTTATTGACCGGAAATCAAGGCGATTTCGCGGCCTCGTGCAAAATCTAACCTACAATCCGTAGCGCGACCAGAGCGCGCGCGCCTCCAGCGCCGAGATCAGGTCGGCGGCAAAGCCGCCCCGCTGCGTGAACGCCTCGAGCGAGCCAAGGCCGGGGAGTCGCCGGCCGAAAAACCCGCGATCGGCCGCGATCAACGGCGTGCGCACCTTGTCGCCGTAGCGTTCGCGCAAAGTCGAGCGCAAATCGCCGATGCGGTCGGCCAGCCCCAACTCGATCGCGGTCTGCGCGGTCCAGAACTCGCCGGTGAACAGGGTCTTGTCAGTGCCCTTCAGGCGGTCGCCGCGGCTTTGTCTGACCAGAGCGATGAAGTGCTCGTGGATGTCTTTCTGGATCGTCTTGATGCGCTTTACGTCTTCGGGCTTTTCCGGCTGGAACGGGTCGAGCATCACCTTGCGCTCGCCGGCCGTGTAGAGCCGCCGCTCGATGCCGAGCTTTTCCATCAGCTTGGGAAAACCGAACGAACCGCCGACCACGCCGATCGAGCCGACGATCGAATATTGGTCACATACGATTTCGTCGGCGGCGCAAGCCAGCATGTAGCCGCCGGAGGCGCCGACGTCCTCGACAAAGGCGATGACCGGAAGCTTCTTTTCTGCGGCCAATTGCCGGATACGGCGGAAGATGAGATGCGACTGGGATGGCGAGCCGCCCGGCGAATTGACGATCAGCGCGACGGCGCGGGCATTGCGGGTGGAAAACGCCCGCTCCAGCGAGCGGGCCACACCTGACATCATCAAGCCTGGCCGTAACGGCGTGCTGACGCCGATGATGCCGGACAACCGCACCACCGGCACCACCGGGATGTCGGCGCGAAAGCGCGCCGGCACCAGGCGGAGCGGTAGCTCGAACACACGCTTGAGAATGTCGGGCATCGGTGCGGCGGCCGCCATACCGGCCAGTTAGGCATCATTGGAACCCAAGTCAAAGGCTTGAAGTCGATATTATAGGCGGCATAGAAAATCGGTGCATTGCAGTAACTTTTCCATCGCCACCCCAAAAGCTCCAACAATTGCCTAATTTTTAACTTTGGAATGCTTTTT
This sequence comes from Pseudolabrys sp., assembly GCA_050725955.1. Lineage (GTDB taxonomy): Bacteria > Pseudomonadota > Alphaproteobacteria > Rhizobiales > Xanthobacteraceae > Pseudolabrys. The sequence goes on from JBOHII010000435.1 coordinate 1,482, forward strand.
GCAATGCGTTGCAATGCGGGGAAAGCCGTCTAGGAAACCGTGGCGGCATTTTTGAAAGAGGCGGATCGATGGATCCAAAGCTTGCTATCCTGTTCCTACTGATCGGCAGTATTATCGGGCTTTCCCATCTCAACGACGAGAGATTGGCGCGCTTGCGCCGTCAGATCGTTGCCCGGCGCTGGCGCGAATTTATGCCGGGGCGGCGCAAATCCTGAGCAAAGCCGCTCGCGTTTAGTTTTCCGTAAGAGTTAAGGCTTCACCGCCGCGCAACACGGCCTCCGCCGCCGCGGTCGGCTTGCCGTGCCCATCGTTGAGAACGAGGGCGGGGAAGGTTCGCAGCGCCCCAGTGTCGAATTTCACCGCGCGCACCAGTACGCGAATCGCCGGCGCGTCGGCGCGCGGCAGCACCGGCAGCACGCTTGTACCGCCGAACGCGGCGGCCAACGCGGCCTGCACGTCGGCCAGCGCATCGGCGCGCCAAATCAGCGTCAACACGCCCTGCGGCTTGAGCAGCCGCGCGGCCGTGGCGACCCAGCGCGGCAACAGGCCGGGCGCGCCCGCATGCGCAAGGCGCCGGCGCGGATCGGGCGACATATTCTGCCGGCTCGCGTCGTGGAACGGCGGATTCATCAGCACGCGATCGACGCCGCCGATTCCGGCGGCGATGAGCGAATCGGCATCCTCCGCGTCGGCGGTCAGCACGCGCACCCGCTCGGCCAATTGGTTGCGCCGCGCGTTCTCGCCGGCCAGCGCGCAAAGCGCCGGGTCGATCTCGACCAGCGTTACGCTCAATCCGGCAACGCGTGCCGCCAGCGCGAGCCCGGCGGCGCCGACGCCGGCGCCGAGATCGAGCGCATGCTCCCCGGCGCGCCCTTGCGTCGCCGCCGCCAGCAGGATCGCATCGTGGCCGACGCGGTGACCGGCGAGCGGCTGGCGCAGCCGCAGGCGTCCGCCCAGCACGGCATCTTCGCTGGTTTCGAGCGTGTCAGTCCACATCGGGACGCAGCTCCTTGCCGAGCCCGGCGTCTTCCAGGATCTGCCGCGCGGTCAGCTCCTGCGCTTCCGACACCAGGATGCGGCGCGGCAGGACGCCGAGCGAGCCTTCCAGGACACTCATGTTCTGGTCGAACACAACATGGCGAATGCGGGCAGCCTCGAGCAGCGCCACCACCGCCGAGACCAGGACCATATCGTTTGTGCGAACGAGCTCGCGCATGGATTCAAGGCCGGATCATATCAGACTGGTGCGCGGAACTCATAAAGTGGCAGCTAGCGGAATTCCCGCGCGAACGCAACGAACATATCCGCGGGTTTGCTATTTGAGGCGAGCCTCATCAAGGTCCCGCAGACATGGCGCAAATCGTTCAATCGCGCGCGGCTCTCGCCACATTGTCCACGTCAACGGTCCCCCCGGAAACATCTCGAACCCATCATGCAATATTTCGAACCCCATGGGACGATATAGTCTGGTTAGCCTTTGATTATGTGTTTCCAAGTAGCACGGCCAGCCATTTTCATCGGCATCATTCAACCAATAATTCATAAGTGCGCTACCGGCGAGCTCACCCGGTCGCCCACCCAAGTGCGAACCGTAACTGTGAGGTCGCGTGGGGCGCACTTTGTTCAACCCAATCTGGCTGCGATAAAGCTGCAGGAAACCGAAGGGGCCGGCCGCCAGCATGCGGGAATATTCCGGCAGGCAACGCAGATTACGAGCAAATGAAAGCGGATAGCGGCCCGGCGGATAATTGATTCCCGCGCCGACGATCCTATCGCGGTAAGCGACATCAAGTTGTCCAAAGCGAATAGCGTCCTTCACCGCGGCGGCAAACAACAAATATAAGCTCCGGCAGCGAGCAGCAGCATTAGGATAAACAAAAGAAAAAAGGGGATCGCGATCGAACGCATCCGCCAGAAGCCGCACAATTTCTCGCTGTTCCGCGGCCGACAGAGCGGTCACTCGCCGGACTTCAAGCTTCCCAGGCATTCAACTCCCGTTTGATCGCGACTCTTATTGGGCTGGTCGCACGGCCTGTCATCCCCCTTGGCTGCTACTTTTCCGGCTTTCATGACGAGGGCTCAAAAGAGCCCCTTTCGCGCAAGCCACTGTGCGAGGCCGGGCGACAACCGCGCAAGCCACCAGAGCGCCCGCGCATATGCTGTGATCACGACAAGCCCTTTGTTACTGCGAATTGCCGTCAGCGCTTTGGCTGCGACAACTTCTGGGCTGGTGCCTAGCCATGCAGGGATGCTGACGCCGCCGTTGGCCCAATCGAGCTTAAGCTTGTCGATCAAAGGCGTACGAACAATTCCTGGGCAAAGCGCGGTAACGCCGAACCCCGGACGAGCGTATTCGGCATGCAGTGCCGCGCTAAACCCAACGAGGCCAAATTTGCTCGTCTGGTAGGCCGCGATCCGGGCCGACGATACCAGACCATGGATGCTGCAGACGTTGAGGACATGCGCCTCATCCTGTGCCGCCAAAATCGGCAGCAACGCCCGTGTGAGTTGAATGGGAGCCAACAAATTCACCGCGATGATACGGTTCCACTGCTCGTCGCTCATGGCATGCGTCGCGCCGTAGTGGCAGATGCCTGCGCAGTTGACGAGGATATTAAGGCGATCCCAAGTCGACAAAAGGAAGTCAACCGCATTTTTTGTCGCGGACGATTGCGACAAATCGCAAACTCTGGCTACCACTTCCACACCGTGGCCTTTTGCCGCTTGGGCCGTCATTTGAAGATTTGCTTCGTCTATGTCGATAAGACAAAGGTCGACGCTCTCCCTGGCAAGCGCCAGCGCAATGCACCGGCCAATGCCCGAAGCAGCGCCGGTCACCATCGCCTTTCTTGCGCGGAGAATTTTCATTCGAGGAAAGATTGAACGTTAGGCCAGTATGTGGTCAACCCGGTGAGTGACGCCGTGAATTATCCGCGGCGGCGTTCCTCGCCGGGCGCCCGATGCGCGAGATAAGCGAGCAGTTTCATCTCGCGCCGTCCGCGCGTCACGGTATCGAGCACCAAACCGATCGCCCCCGACAGGAACGCCAGCACCATCAGCCCGGTCGACAGGATGGCGGTCGGCAGCCGCGGCACTAGGCCGGTCTCGACATAAGTGACGAACACCGGCACCGCGAAGCCGACCGAGGCGATCGCCAGCGCGAGCCCAATGCCGGTGAAGAACGGCAACGGCCGCTCGGCGCGATAGATGCTGACAATGGTACGCAGGATGCGGTA
>JBOHII010000436.1:0-2989 GCA_050725955.1 Pseudolabrys sp.
ACTGGAATCTGCCGGACGAAGAGGCGACCACCGTCGCCGGCCTCGTCATCCACGAGGCGCGCTCGATCCCCGAAGTCGGCCAGAGCTTCACCTTCCACGGCTTCCGCTTCCGGGTGCTGCGGCGCGAGCGCAATCGCATCACCGCGCTGCGCATCCAGCCGCTGCCGCGCAAGGCTACGGCGAAGGCAGGCTAGGCCGCGGGCAGGTGATCCCCGGCTGGCGCAAATTTATGCCGCCGTTATCGCTTCTCACGCAACCGTGATGCCAAATCGAAATGCCGCCAAGCCAAGATCGTATTCAAGATCGCATTCAAGATCGAGCTTACGGCGCGACCTTTTAACCAGGGATGGAAAACGCAAATGCTCAAGCATGGTTTTGTCGACAGCCGCCGCCGCGCGATGCTTGCTGGCGGCGGCGCGCTGATCCTCGGCGCTGCGCTGTGGCCGGCGCGGTCGAAGGCGCAGACGGCCGGCAACAAATCCAAGATCGGCATCATCGGCTCCGGCAAGATCGGCGGCACGATCGGCGGCCTGTGGGTCAAGGCCGGCCATCCGGTGATGTTCTCCTCGCGCCATCCCGAGGAACTCAAGGATCTGGTCGCCGGCCTCGGCCCGCTGGCGCATGCCGGCTCGGTCGCCGACGCGATCGCTTTTGGAGACGTGCTCTTTATCGCCGTGCCTTACGGCCCGCTGCCGCAGATCGGCAAGGACAACGCCGCCGCGCTCAAGGGCAAAGTGATCCTTGACGCCTGCAACGCGGTTGCCGGACGCGACGGCGCCATCGCCGCGGAAGTCGAGCAGAACGGCATCGGCGTCACGTCGCAGAAATATCTCGCCGGCACAAAGCTGGTGCGCGCGTTCAACACGATGTCCTACATGATCTTCGCGCGCGAGGCGAACCGGCCGGCGCCGCGGCTGGCGATTCCGATTGCCGGCGACGATGCGCAAGCCGTGCAGGTCGCGGCCGGCCTCGTGCACGACGCCGGCTTCGATGCGGTGGTGGTCGGCAAGCTCGCCGACGCCCGGCGCTTCCAGCGCGGCAATCCGGGCTATGGCCAGCCGGTGAGCGCGGCCGAACTCAGGCAAAAACTGAACCTCACGCAATGAACGCATTGCAGCGCTGGCTAGGCTGGGCGATGCCGGCGACGCCGCGCGAGCGCGCGGCGGCGCTTTGGTCGTTTGCCTATTTTTTCATGTTGCTCGCCGGCTATTACGTGCTGCGGCCATTGCGCGACCAGATGGGCATCGCCGGCGGCGTCAAGAACCTGCCGTGGCTGTTCACCGCGACCTTTGTGACGCTGCTCGTCGCCCAGCCGCTCTACGGCGCGCTGGTGGCGCGATTGCCGCGCGCGCGTTTCATCCCGATCGTCTATCACTTCTTCGTCGTCAACCTGCTGCTGTTCTGGCTGTTTCTCAAGCTCGGCATCGACACCGCAATCGTCGCGCGTGTGTTCTTCGTCTGGGTCAGTGTGTTCAATTTGTTCGCGGTTGCCGTGTTCTGGTCGTTCATGGCCGACCTGTTCGATGCCGAGCAGGGCAAGCGGCTGTTCGGCTTCATCGGCGCCGGGGGCACCGCCGGCGCGCTGCTCGGGCCGCTCATCACGATTGGACTGTCGGTGCCGCTTGGCCCGACCAATCTGCTGATCGCGGCGGCGGTGTTGCTCGAAATGGCGGTGTTCTGCGTCTATCGGCTGGAGCGCGCGGCGGCGGCGCAGGCCGGCGCGCAGCCGACGCAGCAGCGCATCGGCGGCGGCGCTTTGGCTGCGTTGCCGGAACTCATCCGCTCGCCCTATCTGCTTGGCGTCGGCCTATGGGTCAGCCTGCTGTCGTTCGGCGCTACCATTCTTTATTTCGAGCAGGCGCATATCATTTCGGCGACGGTGCGCGGCGCCGGCGCGCAGACCCGCATCTTCGCCGGCATCGATCTCGCGGTCAGTCTGTTGACGTTGGCGACGCAAGTGTTCGCCACCGGACAGTTTCTCAAGCGATTCGGCACCGGCGTAGCGGCCGGCGCGCTGCCGGCGGTCTACGTCGCGGGCTTCGCCGCGCTGTTTTTTTCTCCGACGCTCGCCGTCGTTCTGGTCGCGCAGGTCACGCAGCGCTGGGCCAATTTCGCCCTCGCCAATCCGGCGCGCCAGGTATTTTTTACCGTGCTGTCGCGCGAGGAGAAATACAAGGCAAAGAATCTGATCGATGTGGTGATCTACCGCGGCTCGGATGCGTTATACGGCTGGGTGTTCGACAGCCTGCTGGCGCTCGGACTGAAGCTCGGCGCGATCGCCCTTTGCGCGCTGCCGGTGACGGCGGGCTGGCTGCTGTTGTCGGCGGCGCTTGGACGTGTGCAGGAGCGGCGCGCCGCAAAAGCGCAGGCCGGCGCCGCAACGGGAGCGTGAGATGAAAAGTCACATGACGCGGCGCCAATTCGCGGCGCTCGCCGGCGCGGCGGCGCTGACGCGGCCGGCTTTCGGCCAAAGCGGCGGCGAGCTCTTGATGCGTGCCATCCCCTCGAGCGGCGAGCGGCTGCCTGCGGTTGGGCTGGGCACCGCCCAGGTCTTCGACAGTGACGACGAGGCGACCCGGCAAAAGGCCAAGGCGGTGCTGCAAGCCTTGAACGCCGGCGGTGGCACCGTCGTCGACACGGCATCGACCTACGGCAATGCCGAGAGCGTGCTCGGCGACGCGATGGCCGGCGCCGGCCTGCGCCCCAAGGTCTTCATCGCGACCAAGACCGAGGCGCCCGACGACGCGGAATTCAAGCGCTCGCTGGCGCGGCTGAAGACCGCGAAAGTCGATCTGGTCCAGCTGCACAATGTGGACGACCCGCAGCAATCGCTGGCGCGGTTCCGCGACTGGAAGGCGCAAGGACTATGCCGCTACATCGGCATCACCTCGACCTTCCACCACGATTTTGCCGCGATCGAAGCCGTGCTCAAGCGCGAGAAGCCCGATTTCCTTGAGATCGACTATTCGCTCGACAACCGCCTGGCCGA
>JBOHII010000437.1:0-12338 GCA_050725955.1 Pseudolabrys sp.
ATCATCGCCGGCATCATCATATCCTTCAAACTCGCGGGCCTGTTCGGCATCGCCACGGCCGTTACCGCCATGCTCTCGCTGGCCGGTGTCGTGATCGCGCTCGACGCCTTCGGCCCCGTCACCGACAACGCTGGCGGCATCGCGGAAATGGCTGGATTGCCCAAGGAAGTGCGCAAGTCGACCGACGCGCTCGACGCCGTCGGCAACACCACCAAGGCGATCACCAAGGGCTATGCCATCGGCTCGGCCGGTCTCGGCGCGCTGGTGCTGTTTGCCGCCTATAACCAGGATCTGGCCTTCTTTACCAGCCAGTCGGCGACGCATCCTTACTTCCAGGGTATCCATCTCGACTTCGCGCTGACCAACCCCTACGTGGTGGTCGGCCTCTTGTTCGGTGGCCTCTTGCCATATCTGTTCGGCTCGATGGGCATGACCGCGGTCGGCCGCGCCGCCGGCGCAATCGTCGAGGAGGTGCGCCGCCAGTTTCGCGAAAACCCGGGCATCATGAAGGGTACCAGCAAGCCGGACTACGGCCGCGCCGTCGACCTGCTCACCCGGGCGGCGATCAAGGAGATGATCATTCCGTCGCTGTTGCCGGTGTTGTCGCCGATCTTTGTGTACTTTGCGATCTACGTGATCGCCGGCGGTGGCCCCACCGGAAAGTCGGCCGGCTTCTCGGCGCTCGGCGCGATGCTGCTCGGCGTCATCGTCACCGGCCTGTTCGTCGCCATCTCGATGACCTCGGGCGGCGGCGCCTGGGACAACGCCAAGAAATACATCGAAGACGGCCATTACGGCGGCAAGGGCTCCGACGCCCACAAGGCGGCGGTGACCGGCGATACCGTCGGTGACCCCTACAAGGACACGGCGGGGCCGGCGGTCAATCCGATGATCAAGATCACCAATATCGTGGCGCTGTTGCTGCTGGCGGTGCTGGCACGCTAAACGCGGCGCCCACGAACGAAATGAAAAGGGCCCGCCAAGTGCGGGCCCTTTTTATGGCGCTTTGTGTTGCTCGGCGGTAGCGCGTGCGATCAAAGATGCGGGATCACGTTTTTGAACAGGCTACGGATGTAGCTCATTTCCTGGCCGCCGGTTGCAGTGGTCTGCGACATGAAATCGAAGACCTTGCCGTCCTTGATGCCGTAATTGGCGAGCCGCGTAACCCGCCGGTCCTTGTCGAAATAGACCGCGACCACCCGTTGATCGATCACCTCGTGCGGCAGGAACGCAGCATCGCGATGGGTCTTTTGCGAGATATAATAGAACGCCTCACCGTTGACGGTCGCCACAGTGGAGGGCGTGCCCAGCACGATCAGGACTTGCTCCTGGGTGGCGCCGATCGGAATCTGTTCGAGCGTGCCTTCCTGCAGCACATAGCCGCGCTGCAAAGTCTCGCCGAAATTGCCGCCGCAGCCGGCGAGCGCGGCGGCGCCGGCGATCAGCAGCGCGAACCGGATCGGCCGGTTGCGATGGCGAGTTATCTTGCAGCCAAAAGCCGGCAAATTCATTTCGGTCTTGCATCGGCAACGGCGTTGCCGTACCGGGCGGCAAATCCCGGACAGCGACGAGCCAAAGCGATGATTTTTCCCCTTTTTCGCCGCGCGCCGCGCGGCCCCTACACCATTTCCACCCTGTATGGCATGATCGTGGCACAGGCGCGATTCCCAGGTTTTTATAGCGATTACGCCGTTGCCGACACGGTTAACGGCCGCTTCGAGCTTATTGTGCTGCACTTGGCGCTGGTGCTCGAACGCTTGGCGCAAGAGCCCCCCTTGCAGCGGCTCGGACAGGGAGTGTTCGATAGGTTCTGCCAGGATATGGACCATAATTTGCGGGAAATGGGTGTCGGCGACGTGAAAGTGCCGAAGGAAATGCGGCGCATGGGAGAAGCTTTTTACGGCCGGGCGCAGGCCTATCGGGAAGCGCTCGCCGCCGCCGACAACGCCCCGCTGGTGCTGGCTTTGGAACGGAACATCTATGGCGGAACGGCTGCGGCGGCGCCCCGCCTTGCCGCCTATATGCGGGAGGCGGTACGGGAACTCGCGGCGCAGGACGCGGCCGGACTGGCCGGCGGTGCCGTTCGCCTGCCGGACCCGGACGAAATTCCCGCACAAAAGGCATAAGAGCTTGATTTAATGCAAAAAAATTCAAACCTTTGGAGCGTGCCGGTGGTCGTGGATGAGATTCCCGAAAGCGGCCTGCATGTCGAGATCGAGGCCCCGGCTGCGGCCCGGGCCGCAGTCGCCGAACTCGCCGCATTGCGTGATTTGGCACAATTGTCGGCGGTATTTGACCTCACCAGCCAAGGCGCCACGGTGCAGGTCAGTGGCCAAGTAACCGCGCGCGTCGGCCAGACCTGTGTGGTGACGTTGGAGCCAATCGAGAGCACAGTGGAGGAGGCGGTCGATCTCGAATTCGCGCCGGTGCCGGCGGGTGGAGTGGAGCCCCCGCCTAAGGGCGCCCGAAAACGCGCCCAGAGCGATAACGAGCCGCCGGAACCGCTGGTTGACGGAACAGTCGACCTGGGTGCGCTGGCGACTGAGTTCCTCATTCTCGGCGTCGATCCCTATCCGCGCAGGGCCGGCGCGCAATTCGCTGCACCCAAAGTCGAAAACACCGGCGAGCACCTCTTTGCCGCCCTGGCAGCATTGAAAAAGCGGCCGCGCGGCAGTCAGGCGTGAACGTGGCCAAATTCATGGAACGGCGGCAGAACCGGCTTGTCTGCCGCAGCCGAGCGGTTAAGGTCGCCACCGTGCGCCGAATCCGTGTGATCCCTTTGCCGGCCGGCACGCCGGCGCCGCCGAAGTCGACCCATGCCTGACAAGGCCCGCATCGCGTTGGACGCTATGGGCGGCGACCATGGCGCCTCGGTCGTCCTACCGGGCGCCGATATTTCGCTTATCCGGCATCCTGACATGGAATTCCTGGTCTACGGCGACCGCGCCGTGGTGGAGCCTTTGCTCGAGGGCCTGCCGCGGCTCAAGGCCAAGGCCAAGCTGGTGCATACCGACGTGGCGATCCGCATGGACGACAAGCCGAGCCAGGCGCTCAAGCACGGCCGCTGGAAGTCGTCGATGTGGCTGGCGATCGACGCGGTGAAGAAGGGCGAGGCCGACGCGGTGGTCTCGGCGGGCAATACCGGCGCGCTGATGGCCATGTCGCGCTTCAATCTCAAAATGATTGAGGGCATTGAGCGGCCGGCGATCGCCGGCCTTTGGCCCACGCTCAGGGGCGAGTCGGTGGTGCTCGATGTCGGCGCCTCGATCGGCGCCGACGAGCAGCATCTGATCAATCTCGCCGTCATGGGCAGCGCCATGGCGCGCGTTCTGTTCGACATCGAAAGGCCAACCGTAGGCCTGCTCAATATCGGCGTTGAGGAGGTCAAGGGCTTGGAAGCCGTGCGCGAGGCCGGCCGCCTGCTGCGTGAAGGCCATTTCCCCTATTTCCAGTATGTCGGTTTCGTCGAGGGCGACGACATCGGCAAGGGCACGGTCGACGTGGTGGTGACCGAAGGCTTTGCCGGAAATATCGCGCTGAAAACCGCGGAGGGCACCGCCCGCCAGTTCGCGCAATATCTCAAAAGCGCCATGAACCGGACATGGGCGGCCAGGCTCGGCTACCTGCTGTCCCGCCAAGCGTTCCGCACGCTGCGCGACAAGATGGACCCGCGCAAATCCAACGGCGGGGTGTTTCTCGGCCTCAACGGTATCGTCATCAAGAGCCATGGCGGAGCCGACGCCGAAGGCTTCGCGGCTGCAATCGACATGGGCTACGACATGTTCCGCTACGGCCTGCTCGCCAAGATCGGCGAGGCGATGGCGCGCGATATGCAGGCGAATGCGGCGGCGCGCGCGGTGGGCGGAGCAGCCTCGTGACGGTATTGCGTTCCGTCGTCCTCGGCTGCGGCAGCTACCTTCCGGCGCGCATTCTCTCAAACGACGAACTGGCAAAGTCGGTGCAGACCACCGACGAATGGATCGTGCAACGTACCGGTATCCGCGAGCGCCATATCGCGGCAGCCGGCGAATTGACCTCCGATCTCGCGCTCAATGCGGCGCGCGCGGCGCTCGCCAATGCCCGTGTCGAGGCGGGCTCCATCGACCTGATCGTGCTGGCGACGTCGACCCCGGACCAGACGTTTCCGGCGACTGCCGTTTCGGTGCAGGCCAGTCTCGGCATCACCCGTGGCGCCGCCTTCGACCTGCAGGCAGTTTGTTCGGGCTTCGTTTTCGCGCTTTCGGTGGTCGATGCCATGCTCAAAACCGGCGGTTTCAAGCGGGCGCTGGTGATCGGAGCGGAGACCTTCTCGCGCATCCTGGACTGGAGCGACCGCACCACCTGCGTCCTCTTCGGCGATGGCGCCGGCGCCTTGGTGCTGGAGGCGCAACCGCAGCCGGGGACGTCGGCCGACCGCGGTCTATTGACCACCCACCTGCGCGCGGACGGCCGCCACAAGAGCAAGCTCTATGTTGACGGCGGGCCGTCCTCGACCCAGACCGTCGGCCATCTGCGGATGGAAGGCCGCGAGGTGTTCAAGCACGCGGTGGCCATGATTACCGACGTGATCCACGACGCCTTCACCGCCACCGGCACCAGCGCTGCCGATATCGACTGGTTCGTGCCGCACCAGGCAAATAAACGCATCATCGACGGCTCGGCCCACAAGCTCGGCATCGCGCCCGACAAAGTCGTGGTTACCGTGGACCGCCATGGCAACACCTCGGCGGCCTCGATTCCGCTGGCTTTGGCCGATGCGGTGGCCGACCGGCGCATCAAGCGCGGCAACCTGATCCTGTTGGAGGCGATGGGCGGCGGCTTTACCTGGGGCTCGGCACTGCTGCGCTGGTGACGCAGCGCCGGGGGCCATTTTTATCCGGCTCAGCCTCGGCCGCGCGGGTTGCGGGTGCATAAAATGCGCGTGGGCGCCGCGGCGGGCTCGGCCGAAAGTGCGGCCGCGCGCCCTTCACAATTTGTATCGCCCCGTTGACCCGTCGTGATGAAGCTAATATCCTCGATAATTCAGCGAGATATCTTCGCCATGGGCAGGGCGGGCGATGACTGGTAAGACGGTAACGCGGGCGGACCTCTGTGAGGCCGTCTATCAAAAGGTGGGCCTTTCACGCACAGAATCCGCCGGGCTGGTGGAATTGGTGCTCAAGGAGATCACCGATTGCCTCGAGCGCGGTGAAACCGTGAAACTGTCCTCGTTCGGTTCCTTCGTGGTGCGCAAAAAAGGCCAGCGTATCGGGCGCAATCCGAAGACCGGCAAGGAAGTGCCGATCTCGCCGCGCCGGGTGATGGTGTTCAAGCCATCGGCGATCCTCAAACATCGCATTAACGGCCACGCCGAATAAGGCGAGGCCTCGTTCCCGAAAAGTGTGGACGGCTTTACGGGAAAGGTCGTGCTCGGACGCGAGCCGCATTAAATTCGTTCAGGTAACTACGTTCAATTCAGTATCGCCATGGAGGCTGCTTTTGGATCACAAGGCGCCGGATGCATTTCGCAGCATCAGTGAAGTGGCCGACGAACTCGATCTGCCGCAACACGTGCTGCGTTTCTGGGAAAGCCGGTTCCACGACATCAGGCCGATGAAGCGGGGCGGCGGGCGACGCTACTATCGTCCCGATGACGTCAACCTTCTGCGCGGCATCCGCCACCTCTTGTATGGCGAGGGCTACACCATCCGCGGCGTGCAGCGTATCCTGCGCGAGCAGGGCGCAAAGTTTGTCGGCGTGGTTTGGCAGGAAGGTTCGCCGCCGCCGCCACACCGCGCCAGCGAGGACGAGGATTTCTCCGAGGAGGCGGCTTCAGCGACCGAGATGTTGGCGGAAGAAAGCGGCGTGCGCCGGAGGCTCGCGGCCCTGATTGGCCACGATTTCGGCGATCGGGAGACCGGCCTTGCGGCACGCCACGACCCGCCGCTCGAAAGTGCGCCGGTGCCGCGCATCGAGCCGAGCGACCGCGCCATCTATGGCGCGCCCGAACCGGCGCCTCCCAGAGCGCCGCAGGAGGCTGTTGCGCCGGCAGTGAGCGCTACGCCAGCCGGACAGCTGGCGCGCGACGACGTGGGCAAGCTGCAGGCCGTGCTGCATGAACTCACCGAATGCCGCAAACTGATCGAGGCCGCAGCGGCGCGCGGCGAGTAGCCGTCGCGAGCCCTGGGGAATAACTAAATTACCCGACGTCGAACGTCATTCACTTTGCCTCTGCCCAACGGGCAGGGTTCTGCAGCAAATTGACTAATTCGGTTTTGAGTAACGCCTTCGCCGATACTCCCGACGGCGTGATCTTGCTCGCAATGCGGAACAGATCCATGCAGGCGTTTGCCTCAAACAGCACGATCGTGTCATCGGGCCTCACCGCACAATCGATACCGAAGTAGTCGAGCTTGAGGCGGGAATAAATCTGACCGACGATCGAGCCGATGAATTGAGATACTCTTGATGGAAACATCCGGTAGTGCTCTTCGACTTCCTGCTGAACCTGCTCATCCCAAAGCCGCCGGTCGCCGCTGACCAGCCACGACGAGCCGACGAAGACGTGGTTTAGGATGGGAACGCCACCGATCACCGCAATTCGCCATTTCCGATAGCGGCCGTCGGCGTCGCGAAAATCATGAAATTTCGTCACGTAGATTTCGTGACCGCCCCAGGCAAGCGCCGATACCGCGTCTTCGTCGCGTTCGTTCTCGACGCGGGTAAGCGTCTCGCCGGAATGATTGCCGGCAATTCGCACGAGAGTAGGGCGATCCGCTTCCGAATTCCGCAGCGCCGACAAGATTTCCGCCGCGCGCTTCGGCTTGAGGCGGATTGTCTGCGGTACGATCAATCCGCTGATCCCGCTTAGCTTGTCGTAGACTCGATCGCGGGTTGAATCGATGATGTGCCTAGGATGATTGAACCAGAGGCGGTCAAGCCGCGACGCGTTTTCAAGCGCGGCCTGCAGCGAAAGACGACACGAATCCGGCTCTGCGATGTAGTTGACCAATGGACCGGGATCGAGATGGGAAACACCCAAAGCACCGGGACCGACCCAAACCTGATCGAACTGCAAATCATTTCGAAGGTAGGGCAGGAAGCTTGCGGTTCCACTGTGCGCGAACTCGGCTCCGCCCGACGATATTTGCGACACATGAATTTTTTGATCGTCCGGCAGTCCCATGACGATGTTGAGCTTCGCGGGCGACATGCCTTCAATCCATCAAGCGCAATAAAGCCGTGGCAACGTGCGCAGGCTCGGCCAAAGAAGAGTCGTCGTTTGCTCGGCGTGTCATCGCCTAATTTTCTGCAGGACGATAGTCGGGCAACGGCTGCCAATTTCATAACCGGGGACGCGCCGCTCCAACTCTGCAAAATGATCGGAAAAAGTAATTTTCAGCTCGGACCGTGTCGGAAAGCTATATCGCAGATTCATGCCCCTAAACATGTCAAAGATGTCGATCCCGGCGGCCGGCCATCCCAGTTCTGCTGTCAGAAAATTCTTGTCGATTGCCACCGATGACCAATAGTCGGCGAGATCGGAGAGCTGAATGCCGGTCGAGGCTTGGCGCTGCAATGCCATGAACAGGCGCATTCTCAAGACGTTGGAATTGCCAATACGTCCGTGCATGAGATCGTCGATCACTGCCGTCGAACGTTCCGCAGTGTCGGGCGAGACATAAACCCGCAACACGGCCAGTCCGCCCGGCCGGAGGACGCGCGCCATTTCCGCAAACCAAGTTCGATAGGCGCCGGGAAACTCCAATTGGATGTTGCAGCCGTCGCCGAAAACCAGGTCGACACTTTCGTCGCGGATGGGCAAATTCGTCCATTTTGCGGCAATCGGCGTGGCCAAGCGCCCGCGCGGAAATTTCATCCAAGACCAGTCCAGCATGCGGATCGAATGGTCGATCTCAAAATTGCGGGTATTGGACAAAACCGCGGCAAGCTCCGGTGTGACCCCCAACAAAATTGAAGTGAGAGTGCCGGGTTGTTCGGCATTTGGCATCGAGCGCAAAGCGGCCAAGGCAAATCCAATATCTTCCGGTGTTGGCCGAAACGGGGAGCCGACTTGATCCCATTGTTCGGACAGGCGATGCCAGACCGCCACGTTCGGATCGTTCGCTGTTCCCATCGTTATGTTTTGCCGGCAACCTTTCGAACGCCCGGTATCGCAACTCGAATAGCCAGAGTGCCTCGACGAGCGCCGAAACGGCCAGCGGCGATCGATGCGGGTTTAAAATACATAATCTTTTGTATTTCTTTGTTGTTTTCGGCGACCCGGCTGGCGTGGGCCAGTCCGCAGGCCCGGCCTCCTCTTGTGATTTATCCCCACCTTTCCCCTCCGTCGCCGGCATCGAACTGCTTAGGTGCCACCCAGGGCCAAAAACGCGACGTCGCGCCGACAAAAATATATTTAGTTTCAAAGGCTTGAGCCTTTCTGGAACCCTGATGTATTTTTGCTACGCTCGAGACGGATTCCCCTCAAAACCGGTGTTTTCGCTACGCTTTTGCTTACGAGTCGTCCGTCGTTTGCTAACTTTCGCAGAGTTTCAAAGGCTCAATGGGAAAAAGCCGGTCAACCGGGGCGGACGGTGGCATGGCTGAAGAAGTTTCCGGTTTGAGTAACCGTCGGAGCGTCACTTCACCCTGAGGTGGCGGCCAGCACGGGTGCATTTGCCGGAATAAACGAAATAGGCGCCGGGTAATCGTCGGGTAAAGGGGCTGCATAAATGAACAAGCGTTTGCGGAAGCGTGCCGGCACTGATGTTGCGCGACGTGCTTCCCGAAAAACGACTCCCGTTTTCGCGCGCGATCCGTTGTCGCTCGATCGCTCAACGATACGGAAAAATGTCCGCACGGCATTGATGGTCGGCACCGCCCTGAGCGCGGGCCTGCTGACGGCTATGATTGTCGATAGCCAGCCGGCAAATGCGGCGGTTAATTGCATCCCCAGTGCGACTTTGACCAACACGAATTCACCCACCGGCATATGGTGTGCCACGGATCAAGACCTGACGGTCGTGACCTCGGGGACAACGCTTTTAGGCGGCGACGGCGCCGGCCCGTTCCATGACGACAGCGGGATCCAGATCCAAACCTATAACAATAGTCCCACAGGTATAGACGTTGTTGTCACGGCCGGCGGCGCCGGCATCGGCACCGGTCCCTATGTCGGTCAGGTCAGCGGCAACGGAATCGAGGTCCAGATTCGCGATTATGTTTCTCCGACCGGCGCAGCCACGATCAATATCAGCAATGCGGCGAGCGACCCGATCGGCGTTTCGGGAAATCCTGTCGGCCTTCGCGGCATTTACGGTTACACCTATGTCAAACCGACCGTAGTAATTGCCGGCGGCAACTATACGGTTGGGAATGCAAGCGGCACCGTGAACCTCACCAACGCCGGAGCGATCTTTAGCAGCAGTGACGGCATCGTCGGCAATGCGCGGACGATTGACAGCGCCGGGAGCACCATTGCCACTTCCGGCACCGGCGGCACCGCAGTCGCGGCCGTGACGATCACCAACAACACGGGCGGCGTCATCACCAGCGGCGGCATGGGCCTCTACGGTCATTCGCGGGCATACGCCAATGGCGCTGGCACAAAAGCGTATGGCGGACACGCGACTGCCACCACGACGATCACCAATGCCGATTCGATTCAAAGTTCGACTGATGGCATCCGCGGCAACTCGCGGGGATATGCCAATGGCTTCGGGTCTGGCAACGCCGGCGGCATCGGCTCGGGCGGCACCGCGGTCGCGGGCCTGACGATCACCAATAACACGGGCGGCACCATCTCCAGTGTCGGCGCAAGTGGCATCGACGGTTACGTGTTGGTCGAGGCGACCGGTGGCGATCTGCACACGCCTAGCGGCTTTGGCAGCGCCTATAAGGCTACCGGCGGAACCGCGACTGGCAACGTGAACATCGGCAATGCCGGCACGATCACGAGCCAAAGTGACGGCATCTACGGTCACGTGAAAGCATTTGCGGGCGGCTACGGCTCATACGTTGCGCCTTCTGGCGCCTTGCCGGGCGGCTCTGCCACCGGCGGCAAAGCCATCGCGGGTGTGAGTATCAGCAACAGCGGTAGCATCAAGAGCACCAGCGCCGACGGCATCAACGGTTACGCCAGGGCTAAGGCCAATGCATTTGGCTGGGCTGCGACGGCCGGAGTGGCGATATCCACCACCACGATCACGAACACGACTGCCGGCTCGATAGTCAGCGGCGGTATCGGCATCTACGGTGCGTCGGTGGCGTTCGCGAATGGCAACTCCAAGGGCGCAAAGGGCGTGGCTCAGGGTGGCACGGCGACGGCGACCACCGTGATTACCAACGCGGCAAACCTTACCGCCTCGGGCGGGGCGAATACTATCTTAGGCTCGGCGCGGGCTACTGCCGATGGCGGCTCAGCGGATACCGCCTCCACAGTTCGCGGCGGAACGGCGATTGCCGGCACAACAATCAGCAATACCGGGACGCTGACAACCGGGCGTGACGGTTTGCGCGGCCAAGCCTACGCCGATGCCAGCGGTATCGGATCCTACACAGCAGGAAGCACAGCCACCGGCGGCCTCGCGCAGGCAAGCGTGCTGATCAACAACACCGGCGGCTCCATCACCGCAACAAACGGCATCGATGGCATTTCCAGCTTCACGCGCGCTAGGGCGAATGGCTATGGCTATGTTGCGTTCGGGGGAGTAGCGAGCGCCACGACCACCGTTAATAATACTGCCCCAATCAGCAGCTATTCTGTCGGCATCAGAGGCACCGCGGGAGCGCGCGCCGACTCCTACGGTTCGTCAGCGGCGAAAGGCGCCGCCACCGGCGGCACCGCCACCGCGACCGTGACGATTGTCAGCCAAGGCAGCAGCATCAATGTCAGCGGAACCCACTACCCCGGGGTCGGCTACGAGGGTATCAACGGCACTGCATACACCACAGCCGAGGCGGGTAGTTCAGGCAATCGCGCCTACACGGCAAAAGCAGGAACGGCAACGGCCACCACGGCGATCTCCAATACAGCCTCAATCGTCAGCACCGGCGACGGGGTCCGCGGTTACGCGACAACTACCGCCGATGCTTATGGGTCCACCACCGGGCCGAAAGGCAAAGCCACCGGCGGCACGGGTATCGCGACTGTTAATATCAGCAATGCCGGCAGTATCGTCGCCTCTGTTCCAGGTGCGGATGGCATCATCGGCTACGCGAAAGCCGGGCCCAACGGCAACGGCTATTCCGCCTATGGCGGAGTTGGCATTGCCACCACCTCGATCTTCAACAGCAAAGCGGTCTTCGCCGCAAATGACGGGATCGTTGGCATCGCCTTTGCACAATCGGAAGGCTTTGGATCGAACGCTAAGTCCGCCACCGGTCCCGGCGGCAAGGGCTACGGCGGCACCGCCCTGGCGACCGTAACGATTACCAACTCAGGCGATATTGCCGATAAGCACATCCCGGCGCCCGTCTGCGGAGACTGCCAAGCCGGCAGTGGCCTCGATGGCTTTACGTTCGCTTTTGCGGACGGCTTTGGCTTTACGGCGAAGGGCGGGACCGCGACAGCCACCACAACGCTCACCAATTCAGGTAATATCACGAGCTACTATGACGATGGGATCAACGGCATCGCCATAGCTACTGCTCTTGGTGTCGCTCCTATCGGCACGAAGGGCTCAAGCGGCACGGGCGGCACGGCGATTGCGGGAACGACGATCACCAATTCGGGCGCTATCGCAGCCGGCTATTATACAAAATTCGGCGGCAGCGGCATTATCGGCTTCAGCGGCGCCGCGGCGACGGCTAGTGGCTACACGGCGACGGGCGGGACGGCGACGGCGACGACGCTGATTTCGAACACGGGCGCGATCAACGCGTATGGACCGAGCCTGTTGCTGGGTGACGGGATTGACGGCATTGCGCTGGCGGATGCGAGCGCGGTCAGCAGTTTCGCGCTGGGCGCCTTCAATCCGACGGCGAAGGCGACGGCGGGCAAAGCGACGGCGACGGTGACGATAACGAACACCGCGGCGGCTCCGATCAACGCTTATTTCGGCAACGGCATCTTCGGCTTGTCGACGGCGATTGCCAGCGGGGTTGGTTTCCATGCCTATGGCGGCGTGGCGACGGCGAACACGACGATCAACAACGCGGCGACGATCAAGAGTGACGCGGGGATTGGGGGCTTTGCGGCGGCGATCGCGATTGGCATCGGTTCTCCGAACCCTGAGCCTGGCATTGGCAAGGGCGGCACGGCCTCGGCGACGGTTGCGATCAGCAATTCTGGGCTGATCAACGCCACAAACGGCTATGGCGGTGGCTACGGCATTATCGGTGGCTCGTATGCTATT
>JBOHII010000438.1:0-2855 GCA_050725955.1 Pseudolabrys sp.
AACCCCCTCACCCCAACCCTCTCCCCGGCGGGGAGAGGGAGCGCGCTGAGTTCGCGGCTCTGTTTCCATTTAAACCTAAAACGCTCTAGGCCGGCCGCGCGAGGAAGGTCATGCGCCGCTGGTTGAAACCGATATTGCGCGGCGCGCGTTGCGCGGAAAAGCCGGCGGCTTTGAGTTTTGCCAGCATCGCCGGCGCGTCGTAATGGGAAAGCCCGACCGTCTTTTTCAGCCGCAGATAATCCGACACAAAAATCCGCATCAGCCCGAAGGCGGCGGCCCAGAAAAATCCGTTTTCGGCGCCTGAGCGCAGCAGCGACCACGCCGCGGCGGCGGACGCGAGATGCGGCGGCACCACGTCGCCGACCACAAGAATGCCGTCCGGCTTGAGCAGCTTGCGGAAGGTGGCGAGCAGGCCGTCGAGTTCGGCCCCGCCCAGATACTGCGCCACCGAATGCAGCACGATCAGGTCGAACGAGCCCGGCGGCAGTGCCGCCGCCTGTTCCGGCGAGAGCACTGAAATTTTTGCATTCCCCGCGTAGCGCGCGCCGAGCGCGGCGCGCACATTGGGCGCCGCCTCCACCATCGTCAGCTGGCCGCAAGCGGCGGCGACGCGATCGGCCGAGGTTGCCTCGCCGCAGCCGTAGTCGAGCACGCGCGCCCCCGGGTTCGGCACCAGTGCCGCGATGTCGTCGGCGATCTTGCGGTAATGCACATCGCGATGCCGCGCATTCACATAAATCAGCGAATGCCGCATGTCATAGAAGCTGATCCAGTCGGACATCGCTTAAGCGATCTTGCGCTTGGCCTGCCGCATCATCTCGACGAAGCGCGTGAACAGATAATGACTGTCGCGCGGCCCGGGCGAGGCCTCCGGGTGGTACTGCACCGAGAACACCGGCTTATCCTTGAGCGCGATGCCGCAATTGGAGCCGTCGAACAACGACACGTGCGTCTGCTCGACATTCTTGGGCAGCGTCTCCTTGTCGACCGCGAAGCCGTGGTTCATCGAGGTGATCTCGACCTTGCCGGTCGTGAGGTCCTTCACCGGGTGATTGGCGCCGTGGTGGCCCTGGTGCATCTTCATGGTCTTGCCGCCGACCGCAATTCCCAACATTTGATGGCCGAGGCAGATGCCGAAAGTCGGAACCCCCGAGTCGATCAGCTTCTTGATCACCGGCACGGCGTATTCGCCGGTCGCCGCCGGATCGCCCGGTCCGTTCGAGAGGAACACGCCGTCGGGCTTGAGCGCCATGATGTCCTCGGCCGACGTCTTGGCCGGCACCACCGTCACCTTGCAGCCGTTGCCGGCGAGCTGGCGCAATATGTTGCGCTTGATGCCGTAGTCGACCGCGACCACGTGGAACTCCGGCTGCGTCTGCCGGCCGAAGCCCTCGCCCCACACCCACGGCGTCTCGTCCCAGGAAAAGCGCTGGCCGGAGGTCACCATCGGCACCAGATCCATGCCGACCAGGCCAGGCCACTCGCGCGCTTCTTTCCTGAGCGCGGCGAGATCGAATTTGCCGTCGGGCGCATGCGCGATCACGGCGTTGGGCATGCCCTTGACGCGGATCAGCGCGGTCAGCGCGCGCGTGTCGATGCCGGCGAGCCCGACAATGCCGCGGCTCTTGAGCCAGTCGTTGAGGTTGCGCGTGGCGCGGTAATTCGAGGGCGGCGTGATGGCGCTATGTAATACGACGCCGCGCGCGCCCGGCGTCGCCGCCATGTTGACGGTTTCGATGTCGTCCTCGTTGGTGCCGACGTTGCCGATGTGCGGGAATGTGAAGGTGATGATCTGCCCGGCATAGGACGGGTCGGTGAGGACCTCCTCGTAGCCAGTCATGGCGGTGTTGAAGCAAACCTCACCCACCGCGGTGCCCGTTGCGCCGAACCCCTGGCCTTCCAGCACGGTTCCGTCAGCCAGCACCAAAAGCGCCGTCGGCTTGGGCTCGTCCCAAGCCTCGTCGGAAGTCCCGGCCGGGGAGCTTTGCGTCTGGGTCATGGCCTCTTAGTTGCGTATATTATTGTGCGAAGCAAGGGGCCGGAGGGTGGTGCCCCCAGGCAGAATTGAAGTGTAGGAAACGGCCTCGTCGTGGGGTGCCATAACCTCAACAGCGAATAGTTTTAATGCAGCGCATCAGGGGGACAGGCTATGCCGCGAAAAGGCAGCTCGTTTTGGGTATTCGCTTTCGGCTATCTGATCTTGGCGGCAGGCATCATGAATGTGGGCTTTGACCTCTACGGCAGGGCTGAATGGTATGTGCCGACAAACATGGGTACAGTCGTAGGCGAGGCCGCACTTATTCTGTTGGGCTTGATTGCCCAGACGATCGGTCAATCCATACAAAAGTTAGAACAGCGGCTCGACGAGATCGAAGCCAAGCGGCGCTAGTGCGAAGCTGGCGTGTTTCAACGTTATGGCTGAGTGGTAGGAATGAGGTCCAAATGCTGCGCGACGACATCAACAAAGCCTTGACCGAAGCAATGAAGGCGAGGAACGAGCGCGCGGTCTCGACGCTGCGCATGGTCAATGCGACGCTGAAGAACGCCGACATCGAGGCGCGCGGCGCGGGGAAACCGGCGCTTGTCGATGCCGACGTGCTGCCGCTGTTGCAGAAGATGATCAAGCAGCGCCAGGAATCGGTCGAGCTTTACAAAAAGGGCAATCGCGCTGATCTGGTGAAGCAGGAAGAAGATGAGATCGCCATCATCTCGGGCTATCTGCCGAAGCAGATGTCGGAGGCCGAAATGGCCGCAGCCATCGACGCCGCTATCAAAGAGACGGGCGCCGCCGGCATGAAGGACATGGGCAAGGTGATCGGCAGCCTGCGCGGCAAATACGCGGGACAGATGGACAT
>JBOHII010000439.1:0-4888 GCA_050725955.1 Pseudolabrys sp.
GCGCTCGCCTCGGATACCTGGGGATGCGAGGTGCGGCCGAACGAAAGCGAGGAGGGCATCAATCAGCCTTGGCACTGGATCACGATCCCGATCATGGGCATGACCATGGGCGAGATATTCCAGCTCAAGGAACTGGCCGACGATTGCGCCGCCGACAAGGTCTATGAATTCATGTTCGTGGCGCCGGCCATTCCGATCACCGGCGCGGTCGGCTCGCCGATCAATCCGCTGGCGATCAAGTAATGGCGGACACGACGGTCATGGTGAAGCCCAAACTCATCACGCGCAGCGAGGCTGAGTGGCTCAAGCTGCTCACGCCCGAGCAATACCGGGTCATGCGGCGCTTCGGCACCGAGCCTGCGGGAAGCTGTGCGCTCAACGAGGAGAAACGCCCGGGCACTTTCCTTTGCGCCGGCTGCGATCTTCCGTTATTTGTGTCGCAAACGAAGTATGAGAGCCATTCCGGCTGGCCGAGTTTTTACGCCCCGATCGAGGGCGCGGTCGGGCAGAAAAAAGATCCGATCTACGGCGATTTGAACGTCGAAGTGTATTGCCGGCAGTGCGTCAGCCATCTCGGCCATATCTACCCGGACGGACCGCCGCCGACCAATCAGCGCTATTGCGTCAATGGCGTGGCATTGAAATTCATCCCCGATTGAAACCCCCGGCGTCCGGAATCTGTGAATGACCAATATTGGACACAACACCAAGCGCAGCGGCTCCGAAGTGCTCGCCGACATGCTCGCAGGCTACGGCGTCACACACGTCTTCATGGTGCCCGCCGTCATAAGGCGCACACTCGCGGAGATGGAGCGGCGCACCAAGATCGCGCGCATACATTGCCACGGCGAAAAATCCGCGGCCTATATGGCCGACGGTTATGCGCGGGCCTCCGGCAAGCCCGGCATCTGCATGGCGCAGGTGATCGGCGCGCTCAACCTCGCCGCCGGCCTGCGCGACGCCTGTCTCGCGCATTCGCCGGTGATCGCGCTGACCGGCGGGCGCGATCCGAAGACCAAGTTCCGCAAGGTCTATCAGGAAGTCGACGATGTGCCGGCGTTCGAACCGGTGACCAAGTTCAATGCAACGATCGACGATGCGGCGCGCATTCCCGACATGCTGCGGCAAGCCTTCCGCGTCGCCACGTCCGGCGCGCCGGGGCCGGTGCATCTGCAATTCCGCGGCAACGAGGGGCAGGTCGACGCCGAAGAAGCCGAGATGGAGCCGCTGGTCGAGACGCAGTTCGCCAGCGTGCCGCCGTTCCGGCCGCAGCCGGAGCCCGCCCATGTAGCGGCGGCGCTGGCGCTGCTGCAAAAAGCGGAACGGCCGATTTTCGTCGCCGGCGGCGGCGCGCGCGCCTCGGGAGCCGAGGCCGAACTGATTGCGCTCGCGCAGGCGCTGCAAATTCCCGTCGCCACCTCGCTCAACGGCAAGGACTGCATCCCCGGCACGCATCCGCTGTCGGTCGGCGTGGTCGGCAGCTATTCGCGCGAAAGCGCCAACCGCGCGGTCAATCGCGCCGATCTCGTCTGTTTTATCGGCAGCGAGACCGGCGGCATGACCACGCATTTCTGGGCGGTGCCCAAGATCGGCACGCCGGCGATCCAAATCGATATCGAGCCGGAATCGCTCGGCCGCAATTATCCGTTGCAGGCGAGTGTGCTCGGCGACGCCAAGACGGTGCTTGCCGCCATGCTCAAGCAGGCCGATGGCGCGAGCGCGAAAAAACGCGAGCCCTGGATCAAGGAAATTTCCACGTTGCGCAACGAGTGGTACGCGAAATACCAGCCCGTGCTCGATTCCGACAGCGTGCCGATCCATCCGGCGCGCATCTGCCACGAGTTGACGCAGCACGTGCCCGACGACGCGATTGTCGTGGTCGACACCGGCCATGCCGGCATGTGGATGGGCGGCATGTACGACACCCGCACTGCCACGCAAAGCTACCTGCGCAGCGCCGGCCATCTCGGCTGGGCGTTTCCGGCTGGCATCGGCGCCAAGGCGGCCTGCCCGGAGCGGCCGGTGGTGGTTTTCACCGGCGACGCCGGCTTCTGGTATCACATTGCCGAAGTGGAAACCGCGGTGCGCTGGAACATCAACAGCGTCACGGTGATCAACAACAATGGCGGCGGCAATCAGTCAAAGCGCGGCTTTGACCGCGCCTATGGCGGCGAGGCAACAGCTAAGTCGCGGGAGCTATGGACCTACAGTCCGATGAATTTCGCGCGGCTTGCAGAGGACATGGGTGCTCTGGGCATTCGCGTCGAGCGGGCGAGCGACATCGCACCGGCGCTCAGGCGCGCACTTGCCGCCAACCGGCCGGCGGTGATCGACGTGGTCAGCGACATCGAGGCGCTGGCGCCGACGGCCGTTACCTGACCGCCAAAAAAAGGCGGCGCCGGTCCCGGAACCAAAGTCTTTGTCGGTAGTTAGGCCTTCGCGTTGGGCCGGTTCTTGTCGCAAATCCACCACGGAACAATTCGAGCCGCTGGGCCGATGCGGCGATTTGTGAAAATATACCGGCCGTCTCGTGGGGGTAATTCGACGCATGGTCACTGCGCGCCGCGCCGCGATCCGGTTTCTCAAGCTGATGATGGTGGCATCTATCGTGCTGCCGGTCGTGCTGTTCGCGTTCGCCGCCTGGGTGAGCTACCGCAATTTCGAACGTGTCGCCGACGAGCGCATTAACCGCTCGCTCGACATCCTTAACGAGCACGCGCTTAAGGTGCTGCAGACCATCGAACGCACCTTTGCCGAGATCGACGAAATTGTCCGCGGCATGTCGGACGACGACATCCGCATGAACGAGGAGCCGCTGCACGACCGGCTCAGGCGCATCGTCGATGCGCTGCCGCAATTGCAAGGCATCGCGATCATGGATCGTACTGGCCACCCGTTGGTTTCGGCCAATCTCTTTCCGGTGCCGAGAGATCTCGATCTTTCCGACCGCGACTTTTTCAAGGTGCAGGCGAACGGCAAACCAGGGACCTATGTGAGCAGTGTGCATAAGCCGCGCATGCGCGGCCTCGATAGTTATTTCTTCGCGTTGTCGCAGCGGCGGCAGTCCGACGACGGAAAATTCAACGGCACCATATCGGTTGCCGTGCTGCCGAGTTACTTCGAAGAGTTCTATGCGAAAATGGGCAACGACGAAGGCAGCTATTTCGGTATGGCGCGCGCCGACGGCGGCTTCCTCGCGCGTTATCCGATTCCCAAGGATCGGCTGGTCAAGCTCGACGAGCGCAGCAAATTGCGCGAAGGGATCGCGCTGGGTTTGGACCGGTGGATCTATACGGTCGATTCGCAATTCGACCATATCGATAGGCGCATAGGCTATCGCAAGCTCACCGGCTTCCCAGTCTATGTGCTTGCCGGCGAGGAGAAATCGGCGATCGCGCGCGATTGGCTCGCCTATATGAGCGGCCACCTGATCTTCGGCCTGCCGGCGACCGCGTTCCTCTATGCCGGGCTCGGGCTGGCGCTGCGCCGAACAAAACGTCTTTACGACGAAGCCGACCTCCGCGAAGCGGCGGAAGGCGCCTTACGCCAGTCGCAGCGGCTGGAAGCGATCGGCCAATTGACCGGCGGCGTCGCGCACGATTTCAACAATCTCCTCATGATCATTAGCGGCAGCGTGCAACGGCTGCGCAACGAACTGACCGACAATAAGTATGCCCGGGTGCTCGACATGATCGCCACGGCGACCCAGCGCGGGGAAAGCCTGACCCGCCAGCTGCTCACTTATTCGCGCCAGCAGACGCTGACGCCGCAGGTGATCGACCTGTCGCAACGCCTGCCGCTGCTGCGTGATCTGCTGACGCGCTCGCTGCGCGCCGATATCGTGATCAAGGTCGACGTGCCGGACGGCGTTTGCGCCTGCCGCGTCGACCCGGGCGAGTTCGAGCTTGCGATTCTCAATCTGGCGGTCAACGCCAAGGACGCGATGCCCGTCGGCGGCACCTTGTCGATCCGCGTAAAACCGGTGACGCTGAAGGGCGAGGCGACGGAGGAGGGCCTCAGCGGCGAATTCGCCGCCATCCGCGTGGCGGACACCGGACAGGGCATTCCTCCCGATGTGTTGACGCGGGTATTTGAACCGTTTTTCACCACCAAGGAGGTGGGCAAAGGCACTGGGCTCGGCTTGAGCCAGGTCTACGGCTTCGCCCGGCAATCGGGCGGCACCGCTACCATCACCAGCGCGGAAGGCCGCGGCACTGCGATCACGATCTATCTGCCGCGTAGCCATGAGCCGCTGCACGCGCCGTCGGTTCCTTCCCCGGCCGAGGCGCCGTCCGAGCCGGCGGGAACCGTGCTGCTGGTCGAGGACAATGACGATGTGGCGGAAGTCGGCGCCGGCTATTTCCGCCAGCTCGGATATCGGGTGCGCAGCGTCGCCCACGTGCAGGCCGCGCTCGCCGCGCTGCGGCTGGACGGCGAAGTCGACCTAGTCTTCTCCGACATCCTGATGCCGGGCGGCAAGAACGGTCTCGATCTCGCGCGCGAGATCGCCACCCACTACCCCATCATTCCAGTGCTGCTGACGACCGGTTACAGCGCGAGCGCGCAGGACGCCGTGCGGCAAGGCGTGATCGTGCTGCAAAAGCCTTACGATCTCGAAAGCCTGCGGCGTAATATCCGCGAGGCAATGGCCAGCGCCAAGGCGCGCCGGCAGCAGGCGGAGCCGGCGAGTTAGTGGCGGGCGCTCAGCTCTCGCCGATCTCCTGCAAAATTTCCGCCGAATGTTCGCCGAGCAGCGGCGCCGGGCGTTCGGACGCCGCCTTCCAGCCGTCGATCACGATCGGCGTGCGCACACCAGGAATCGTACCGCCCTTGGCGGCAGCGCTCGGCAAAGTGAGCTTCATGCCGCGATGGCTCACCTGCGCGTCGT
>JBOHII010000440.1:0-3774 GCA_050725955.1 Pseudolabrys sp.
GGGTGGCGTTCGGGCCGTTCGAATTGGGCGCGCTCGACGACGCGGCGGTGGAGGAAGTGAAAACCGAGGAGTTGCGCAAGCTGTTGGCGCCGGAGATTGTCGCACAAGCCAAGGCGGACTTCGAGGCGCCGCTGATCGAGCACGATGCGCGGGCGCTTCCTCCCCGTCATTCCGGGGCGCGACCGCAAGGTCGCGAACCCGGAATCCAGAAACAATCGCCGAGCACGCATCTGGATTCCGAGTCCCCGCTGCGCGGGTCCCGGAATGAAAAGAAGAAACCCCCGCGCCGCGACCGCAGCGGCGGGCCGCGGCCGAAATATCCGAGACCGCGCGAATGATCGCGAAAGGCAGGAACCGGCTTTCGGATAAGATCATGCGCAAAGGCAAAAACTAATGCGCGTCGTCGGCGGTAGATTGCGTTCGCGCCCGATTGCCGGGCCGAAATCGGATGCTCTGCGCCCGACCTCCGATCGCCTGCGCGAGGCGCTGTTTAATATTCTCGTGCACGCCTATGGCGATCCGGCGACCGGCGCGCGCGTGCTCGACCTGTTCGCCGGAACCGGCGCGCTCGGGATCGAAGCGATTTCCCGCGGCGCCGCTTTCGCGCTGTTCGTCGACGACGGCGTCGAGGCGCGCGCACTTTTGCGCGACAATGTCGGCACGCTGGGCTTGGGCGGCGTCACGCGCATTTTCCGCCGCGATGCCACCAAGCTCGGGCCTGTGCATCCGCTTGAGCCGTTCGCGCTCGCCTTCCTCGATCCGCCCTACCGCAAGGGCCTGGCCGAAAAATCGCTCGCCTCGGCGCGCGCCGGCGGCTGGCTCGGGCCTGGCGCACTCGCGGTGGTGGAGGAAGCGGCCGACGCGGGCTTCAAGGCGGCGGAGGGGTTCGAGCTGCTTGAACGGCGGGAGTACGACGATACGGAGCTGGTATTTTTGCGGATGACCTAGGGGGTGGACTCATATAACAGCGGCAGATACCTACTTCGCTGCGTCAAATGCCTGCATTCGGGCGCCAGCTCAACCGGCCGATGCGTTATTCTTCGGTGACTGCACGGACGAACTTACCCAATCCCCTCAATCCTATCTTTAGCAGCCACAAGATTGCAGAAATTACGCTGCAAAATAGGATTACGATTGCACCAAACGAACCAAAGTATAAGACTGCGTGAAGGACCGCTTGCGCAATTTGGTTCAATATACATTGCCCCGTTTTAAACCGCTCGCGTAGTAGTAAGGAAAAGGCGGCATTCAGTGTCGGCCACGCGATTGTCTTGTTGCGCGTGCGGCATTGAGAGCCACCAAGCTAATGGTGATTAACCTGCTAAGTTGGCCATAAGATTACTTTAGATTCGCTGGGAGGCACAATGCTGCGTTGGTTTCATGCCTTGATGCCGAAGGAGGAGCGCTTTTTCGATCTGTTCGCGCGTCATTCGCAAGCTGTTTTGGCTGGCGCGGAGGCTCTGCGGGCCATGCTGGAAGGCGGCGCGGCAGTACAGCCTAACTATCAGATAGTTATGGACCGCGAGCAAGACGCCGACGACGTCACCCGCGAGGTGTTGATTGCGGTGCGCCGCACTTTCATCACGCCGTTTGATCGCGGCAACATCCGCGACCTGATCACCTCGATGGATAACGCAATCGACCAAATGCAGAAGACTGCCAAAGGCGTCGTGCTGTTCGATCAGACCGAGTTCACGCCGCAGATGAAGGAGATGGCCGATGCGATCGTGAAATGTGCCCATCTGGTGCAGGAGGCCGTGCCGCTGCTGCGCTCAATCAGTGTGGAAGCGGCGCATATCAGTTCACTCACCGAGCAAATCTCGCAGCTAGAAGGCCGCGCCGACGAATTGCACGACATCGGCCTGCGCGAGCTCTTCCTGACCAAGGGTAAAACGGAACCGATCGCCTTCTTCGTTGGCAACGAGGTCTACGACCATTTGGAAAAAGTCGTCGATCGTTTCGACGACGTGGCCAATGTCATGCACGGCATCGTCATCGAGCACGTTTAATCACTCCTGCAAGGCCAAACGACGATGGATGCCAACGCGCTCGCTTTGCCGTTCCTGCTCGCTCTAATCGCGGTCGCGCTTGCGTTCGACTTCCTCAATGGCATGAACGACGCAGCCAACGCGATCGCAACCATCGTATCGACGCGCGTGCTGCGCCCGCACTACGCGGTCGCTTGGGCGGCATTTTTCAACTTCATCGCCTTCCTATTCTTCGGGCTGCATGTCGCCGAGACGGTCGGCCGCGGCATCGTCGAGGCCGATGTCGTCAATTCGCACGTGATTTTCGGCGCGCTTGCCGGCGCTATCGTCTGGCAGATCGTGACGCAGCGGCTCGGAATTCCATCGTCAAGCTCGCACGCGCTGATCGGCGGCCTGGTCGGGGCGGGTCTCGCCAAAGCGGGGATCCACGCGGTGGTGTGGTCGGGCGTCGGCAAGACAGTCGCAGCGATCTTTCTGTCGCCGGGGCTCGGCTTGCTCCTCGCGTTGCTGCTGATGCTGATGATGTCGTGGATTTTCGTGCGGTCGGCGCCATATGGCGTCGATATTCTTTTCCGCCGCATCCAGTTCGTGTCGGCATCATGTTACGCGCTCGGCCACGGCGGCAACGATGCCCAGAAGACCATGGGAATTATTGCCGTGCTGCTGTATTCGCAGGGCATCCTCGGAGCAAAATTCTATGTCCCTTTTTGGGTGGTAATCGCGTGTCAAATCGCGATGGCTGCCGGGACGATGGCCGGAGGCTGGCGTATCGTGAAAACTATGGGCTCGAAAATCACGCGGCTTACCCCGATGCAGGGCTCGTGCGCCGAAACAGCGGGGTCCGTCATGCTTTTTACGGCCACCTACCTCGGCATCCCGGTGTCGACCACGCATACCATCACCGGCTCGATCATCGGTGTCGGCACCGCTAAGAAAGTGTCGGCGGTGCGCTGGGTGGTTGCCCGAGAAATTATGACCGCATGGATTATCACGATCCCAGCATCGGGCATGCTCGCCGCGCTTTTCTATTGGCTGTCTGGCACAATTGGTTGAGCGCGCGGCCCGAGCCCCGCGCCGTCATTGCCGGGCTTGGCCGCTCAAGGGTTACCGCCGCCCGAACAGCCGCTCAATGTCGGTCAGCTTCAACTCCACATAAGTCGGGCGGCCGTGGTTGCACTGGCCGGAATTGGGCACCTCTTCCATCTCGCGCAACAGCGCGTTCATTTCCTCCGGCCGAAGCCGCCTGCCGGCGCGCACCGAGCCATGGCAGGCCATGGTGGCGGAGACGTGCAGCAGCCGGCGCTCCAGCGGCAGCTCGTCGTCCCATTCCGCCATGTGCTCGGCGAGGTCGCGCAGTAATCCGCGCACGTCGACCTCGCCCAGCATGGACGGCGTCTCGCGCACCGCCACCGCGCCGGGCCCGAAGGCCTCGATGCCAAGGCCGAAGCGGGCGAGTTCGTCGGCGCGCGCGATGAGCCGCGCGGCGTCGGCCTCGTCGAGTTCGACGATCTCCGGGATCAACAGGATCTGCCGCGCCACGCCGGCCTTGTCGATCGCCGCCTTCATGCGCTCATAGACGATGCGCTCATGCGCGGCGTGCTGATCGACGATGACGAGACCGTCGCGCGTCTGCGCCACGATGTATGTCTCATGCACCTGCGCGCGGGCGGCGCCGAGCGGGCGCTCGATCTGGTCGGGGGCCGGCTCGAAGCTGGCAACGCCTGCGTCGGCGGCCGGCTCGCCGACATCGAACGCCGCTTGCGCCGCCTCCGCAAAGCCGAGCGCG
>JBOHII010000441.1:0-5887 GCA_050725955.1 Pseudolabrys sp.
TGCTCGGTGCGCCGGCGGATGCGGCGGACAGTGACGCAGACCGTATCATCGCCTGGCGATCGCCGGCAGTCTCGCAAAATCTCGATTTGGACCAGGGCGGCGACAAAGAGACCACGGCTTATCGAAACGCCGGTCTGCCCTATGGCCCGCGCCTGGCGCCGTTCGACAGCGTGCAGGAGCTCTGGCTGGTGCTCGGCCTGCCGCCAGCGCTGGTCGAACGCGCATTACGATTCGTTACCGTCTTCAGCGGCCTGCCCAGCGTCGATATCATGCATGCCGCGCCCGAAGTCGTGGCGGCGCTGCCCGGCATGACGCCCGATCTGCTCGATGCGGTGGTCAGGCTGCGCAGCGTGCCGGGGGCCGATGCCAAGCCCATCCTCCAGCTGCTCGGTCCGGCGCAGGCCAATGCAACGGCGCTCGGCAGCAACGCCACCAGGGTCACGCTGCATGTGAGCCTTGCTGGAGGGCGCGATATCTCAGCCCAGGCGGTCATTCTGCCGCTGGACGACGCCCCGGACCCCTATCGCGTATTATCATGGACCGACGACTTCGACGGTTGAATGGCGTATCAAGGCGGCAAAGAGGAATCGCAATGAATGTCCTGCGCCAATTGGACTCCGGCTTTTCGCGCTGGATGGACGGCGTCGCGTCGACGATCGTCGCCATCCTCGGCCGGTTTGCGGCGCCGCGTCTCGTCCGGCTTTCCGAACAGGCGAATCGAACTTTCACGGTCCAGGTGCCGGCGGGCAAGCCTTCGTCGTTCACGGCGCTGAAGATTTCCAACGGCGTCGCCAGTTGTTCGGGCGAGGCGGCGGCCGCCTTGAAAGGCAGCCAGGTCGAGCTGGCGATGCGGCCCGAGCAGTTTTTCTTCCGCGCGCTGGAATTGCCGCGGCGCGCGACCGAATTTCTCGACGGCATCGTGCGCGCGCAGATCGACCGCATTACGCCGTGGACCGCAAGCGAAGCGGTGGTCGGCTGGAGCAAGCCGATCGACATCGCCAGCGACAAGATTTCCGTCACCATTGCCGCGGCGCCGCGCGCGCAGATTGTCCCCCTCACGCAGGCGATCGGCGACCTTGGGGTGAAATCGATCTTTGTCTCGACCACTTCGCCGGACACCGACAGAGCCGCGATCAGGGTATTCGAGCAGTCGGCGGTGGGCGCGCTTGAGTTCCGCAAAGTGCGCGGGCTGCTGTTCGTCGGCCTTATCGCCTCGGCCCTGCTCGCGGGACTGGCTGTCGCCGCTGACGTCGTCGTCGGCAACGAGCTGCAAAGCCAGCAAAACGATGTGGCGCGCCGCATTGCCGAACGTCGCGGTATCATCCGCGCGGGAAGCGATGCGGTTACCAATTCAGCGTTGGCTAAATTGGCGCGCCGGAAAAATCAGGCGTCGGCCGATGTCATCGTGCTGGAGGCGCTGTCGAACGTGCTGCCCGACAAGACCTATGTCACCGAACTGCGCATCGAAGGCGACAAGGTGCAGATCGTCGGCATAACCAACGACGCGCCCTCGCTGATCCGACTGATCGAACAGTCGCCGCATTTCAGCCGCGCGACGTTTTTCGCGCCGACCACGCGGGCGCCGTCCGACCCCGGCGACCGCTATCACATTGAAGCCCGCATCAAACCGGTATTCGCGCCGCCGTCATGACCGTCGAAGCGACATTGCATTCCAGTCCCGCGCGGTATCCATTCGCCGCGCTCGCCGGCTACGTTGTACTCGTTGCGGCGTTTCTCATCATCGTCTGGATGGCGCTTGCCGACCTTTTGACGCAACGCGCGGTGCTCGTCGATTCCCGCGACATCCTCAATCAACTTGAAGCACGCCAACAAACCCGCAGTGCCGGCGACAATGCAGCCGCCGCGGTACCGGCCGGCTCGCCGTTTCTCGGCGGCGAAACGATAACCGTGGCCGGTGCTGCGCTGTTGCAGCGGGTGGCAAGCGCCATCACCAAATATGGCGGCAGCGTGCAATCCTCGCAGGTGGATTTGCGGGGGCCGCAAGCAAAGGATGGTTTCGTTACATTAATCGTCAGTTGCGAGATGGAGCAGCCGAGCCTGCAAAAGCTGCTGTACGATCTGGAAGCCGGAATGCCGTTCCTGTTTATCGATCAGCTGGTCGTGCAAGGCCCGCAAAGCTCCGCTGTCGTCGGCGGCTCGCGCATGAAGGTCCTGATCGCAGTATCGGGCCAATGGAAGGGCGCAAAATGACCGTTCGCCGAGCGCTCTTCCGCCTTCTTCGCACGCTTTGCATCGCCGCCGTGACTGGACTGCCAGCGTCGGCCGCGACGCCGGCCGATGATGGCACGTTAGTCGACGCCGGTCGCGGCACGATCAGCCTCGACCGTGTGCCCGCGTCCGGCGCGGCCGAACGCGCGCAGATTGGCAATCCGCTTTGGGCCATTCCCCTCGCAACGCTTTCCGTGACGCGCGAGCGGCCGCTGTTCACCCCGTCGCGGCGCCCGCCGGCGCCGGCCGTGGTTGCCGTCCCGCCCCCGGTCCAACCGAAACCGGTTTTACGCCCTGTCGCGCAGGAACACTTGAATCTCACGCTGATCGGCACCGTGGTCGGGAATAATGAGGGTATCGGCGTCTTTCTCGATCAGGCCACGCACAACTTTGTCCGTCTCAAGACTGGGCAAGCCCATGCGGGCTGGACCCTTCGATCAGTCAAAGCTCGGGAAGCGACGCTTGAAAAAGATCATCGGACCGAAACGCTCAGCTTCCCAGTTCCACAAAGCTCTAGAGTCCCCGCACCGGCCCACGCCAGACCGCTATAGCAAGCCGTTCGACATTGGGTTTTTGCAATTACTCGCCAGTTCAGCCGGCGAGAAGACTTTTCTTACGATATGGTTTCGTATGCGGAGCGGCAAAAGTGAACAAATTGTTAATCGAGTGATTTCGTTATAATCCCATAAGCATAGACTAACTTTTTGTCGCCTATACTGATCGTGGAAATCGCGTACGAATTAAGCTTTGCAATGGTATAGACTGAGACTTCCACGAATCAATTGCAAAATCGATGATGTCTTTCGCCGACCACCATTTTGAAAGAGCGTGGTCCGCCGTTTCCAGCGTCCGAGGATTATTGGATGGGGTGCGCAGAAGGTCCACTGCGCGAAGAAAAATGCCTGCGCCGCGATTGCGAACGGCGTTAAGTTTGGCGATCGGACTGAGCCTAGCGTTAGTCGAGACGTTAGCGGTTGCCCAAGTGCAAACCCAAGAGCCGATCAGGCCCCGGCTCTCGCATAAGCGGGCGCTGTATTTCCAGAATAATCCCGCCGCATTCCAAGAATTC
Source organism: Pseudolabrys sp. (assembly GCA_050725955.1). Taxonomy (GTDB): domain Bacteria; phylum Pseudomonadota; class Alphaproteobacteria; order Rhizobiales; family Xanthobacteraceae; genus Pseudolabrys. The sequence continues at coordinate 3,299 of JBOHII010000441.1, forward strand.
ATGGCACGATTACCGCGGCGCCCGGTGACACCCGGCGGCTCGACGAGCCCGGCGGGGTCAAACTCCGCGGCAGTGAATCTGCCAACCGCTGGCGGAACTTGGCAAACGGTCACGACTGCGCCCGCAAGCGGTCTCAGCAATCCGATGCTGCTCACCGACGGTACGGTGATCGTCCACAATGCTGGCTCGCAAAACTGGTATCGGCTCACTCCCAACAGCGCCGGCAGCTATGTCAGCGGTACCTGGTCAAGTATCGCGTCGTTACCGAGCGGTTATGCTCCGCAGTATTTTGCGTCGGCGGTGTTGCCGGATGGCCGCGTCATCATCAATGGCGGCGAATACAACGGAAACACCAATAATTGGACCAACAAAGGCGCCATTTATGACCCCGTCGCGAATGCATGGACGTCGGTGACAGCACCGAACAATGGCGCATCTCCTTGGAATGAAATCGGCGACGCGCAAAGTGTAGTGCTGGCAAATGGCACCTATATGCTTGCCTCTTGTTGTGCCAATCCATCGGCCGACGCGCTATTAAATGCTAGCAATCTAACCTGGAGTACTGCCGGGGCGCCGAGCGGCTATCAGAACGAGCAAGGCTACACGCTTTTGCCGGACGGGAGCGTGCTGACAATCAGCGTTTGGTCTCCACCGCATACACAAAAATACAATCCCGCCACCAACACCTGGTCCAGCGCCGCGGACACGCCGGTATCGCTCATTGATCCGACCGCATGCGGCAACTATGAAACCGGTCCTTCGGTATTGCGCCCCGACGGTACCGTGGTCGCATTCGGTGGCAACACCGGCTGCTCTTCGGCAAGCACCAAAGTCGATCCTACCGCGATTTACAACTCGGCCAACAATACGTGGATTCAGGGGCCGAACGTTCCGACGATCAGTGGCAAGAATTACGATCTCGCGGATGCACCGGCGGCACTTTTGCCCAACGGCAATATTCTGTTTGCGGCGAGCCCCGGCTATGGAAGTTCACCCACGCATTTTTTCGAATTCACCAGTAGTAACGTAATCAATCAGGTGAGTGATCCATCTAGCGCGTCGGGCAATGGCGCCTACGTTTATAATTTTCTCGTGCTGCCAACCGGTCAGATCTTAATGACCGATTTCAGCAACAGAGCACAAATTTACACGCCGACTGGGAGCCCCAATGCCAGCTGGGCACCGGTAATCACTACCGTGCCGACTACGCTTGCCCCCGGCCAGACTTACCAGGTCAGCGGTTTGCAACTCAACGGATTGTCACAAGGGGCAGCCTATGGGGACGACGCCCAAGCGGAAACTAACTACCCATTGGTGAGGATCATCAACAATGCATCCGGCCATGTGTTTTACGCACGCACCTCCAATCACAGCACGATGAGTGTGGCGCCGAATACGGCTGGGTCGACCAGTTTCTTGTTGCCGGCCGGCATTGAATCCGGTTTGAGCTCGCTGGTTGTTGTTGCGAACGGCATTCCTTCGCAGGCGGTACCCGTCAATATCTCGAGTTCACCGCTCCAGGTCACGCCATTCACCAATATCGCATCATCGGGCAACTATGGCGGACAATTCACTCCGTCATCGTTTCCGTATCAGCTGCAAGCTGCGAGCGGCAGCATAAAATATTCGATTTCAGGCATACCCAGCTGGCTGCACGCTTCATCGACCTCTGGCACAGTGACGACATCGCCGACCACCGTTACCCTCAGCGTGAATTCAAGCGCCAATAGTCTTTGCGGTGGAACCTATAATGCGACGATCGCCTTTAACGACACAACGAACAACAAAACCGCACTGACCGTATCGGCAACGCTAACGGTCACTGGGACGAGTGCGTTGGTAGTCACCTCGTCGACCGATATTGTTTCATCAGGCAATCAAGGCGGAACGTTTTCGCCGTCGTCGTTCCAGTATCAACTGAGCGCAACCAACTGCACCACCAATTATTCGATCTCGGGGGTGCCCTCCTGGCTCGACGTATCGTCTGGCTCCGGAACGCTGACGACCGCGCCGACGACTGTGACGTTTACTGTCAATTCGAGCGCCAATAATCTGACACCTGGCGGTTACAACGCCACCGTCAACTTGACCAACACCACGAATGGCCTCGGCAATCAAACCAGAAATGCCACGCTCACGGTCAATTCTCCGCCGCCGCCGCCGCCAAAGACTCCCCGGACCTGGGTGTCGGGTACGGGCAACGACAACAACGATTGCAGCCTTGCCGCGCCCTGCGCGACCTTCGCCGGTGCGATCGCCAAGACCGCCGCCGGCGGTGAGATCAACTGCCTCGATTCCGGCGGATTCGGCGGGCTCACCATCACGCAATCGGTTTCCATCGTGTGCAAGAAGGTCAAAGCCGGCGTGCTGGTTTCCGGCACCAGCGGGATTGTCATCAATGCCGGCGCCGGCGATGCGATCGAATTGAGCGGTCTCGACATCAACGGAAACGGAACGGGGCTCAACGGCGTCTACTTGGTCTCCGGCGGAGCGCTCCACATCGCCAACAGTCTCATTCGCGGCTTCCAGGGCAACAACCCGGCGGGCAACGGCGTTGTTATCGCGCCGTCCGCCGGCACGGTGCAATTC
>JBOHII010000442.1:0-5584 GCA_050725955.1 Pseudolabrys sp.
AGGTTGGGGATGCGCATCAGCCCGAAAATCAGCGAAAAGCCCGCCGCCAACAGGAACAAGAGGCCGCCGAAAGTGATGCTGTTGACCGTCAGCAGCAGCCAGAAGGTCATGGGTGAAGCCGCCCTGCGGAGGTATTTCGTCCGGCCATTCCGGGGCGCGAGCGAAGCAAGCGAACCCGGAATCCAGATGCTGGAACCTTGCGTCTTTTCTGGATTCCGGGTTCCGGCCTGCGGCCGGCCCCGGAATGACGGAGTGATGAAGATGCGGGCGCCGGTGAACGGTGCCCGCGGGACATAGGTGCCGATCAGCACTTCTTGAGCGGCGGATAATTGCGCGAATAGACCGGATGCGCGAGGAACTCCTTCTCCGGCCAGGTCCAGAACTGGCTGACGTCGTGGTAGGTCTTGACCGTCTTGTTCCAGAGCTTGAGACCGTAGGGAGCGTCGGAGCGCTTCTCGCAGCGGCGGACGAAGAAGTCGCCGATGACGTTGCCGAGATGATCGAACTTGATCGGTCCGCGCGCCGTGTCTTTCAGGTTCACGGCCTTGAGCGCGGCCATGAATTTTTCCTTGTCCTCGGTCTTGCCGCCAGTCGCTTCCAGGCCGGCATTGACCACGTCGCAGGTGACGTAAAGCCCCGCGGCATAGAAGCCGGGGACGACGTTGTATTGCTTGCGGATGGCGGCAATGAATTTCTTGTTGCCGTCGGTGTCAAGATCGAGCGTATAGGGGCAGCAACTCATCATGCCGACGGCTTCGTCGCCGAAGGCAGTCAGCAGTGCGTCGTCGCCGCCGGTCTCGCCGGTGACGACCGGGTATTTGAGGCCGAAACTGGCGTACTGCTTGAGGAAGCGCAGCGGCACACCGCCGGGGAAGCCCTGGCAGACGACGTCGCAATCGCTGATCTGCGCGATGAAGGGCGTATAGTCCGGCGTGCCCAAGGGCGTCCACAGCTTCTTGGTGACGCAGCCGCCGTCCTTCTCGAATGCCGCCTGGAAGCCGCCTTCCTGCTCGTAGCCGAAGGCGAAATCCCAATCGAGGGTGACGGCTCTCTTCTTGCCCATCTCCGCCGCCGCGTAATGGCCCATCGGCTGCATCGCCTGCGAGGATGTTGCCGAGGCGCGCAAGAAGTAGGGATTAGGCCGGCGCTGGGTCAGATCGTCGGCGCCCGCGAGGCTGAGCGTCGGCGTCTTGTGCTCGCGGATATAGTCGGTGATCGCCAGCAGTTCGAAGGCGGCGAGCGGCCCGAGGATGACGTCGACCTTGTCGCGCTCGATCAGTTCCTGCGCTTTGGTCTTGGTGCCGGCCGGCTTGCCGCCGGTGTCGGCCGAGAAGAACTCGACGGGGCGGCCGGCCATCTTGTTGCCGTGCTCCTTCAGCCAGGCGAGCACGCCCTGTTCCATCTGGATGCCGCCTTCCGCCAGCCCGCCGGTCTTGACGGTGAGCAGGCCGAGCTTGAACGGCGCACCTTGCGCGATTGCGGGCATCGGGAATTTGAACGTTGCCGCTGCCGCACCGGCGGCTGTGGCAGCCATGAATTTGCGGCGGGTAACCTTGCGAGACATAGCATTCCTCCCTGAATCGCCCCTGGCGGGGCTGTGTATTTTTAGCGGCGGCGCGCGGCGGTGCTTGACCGGCCGGCATGACCGAATTCAACACGGATATCCTGTGGCGTCTTGCCAAACCGTCGAGGAAAAGGCGACGGACCGAACCAATCCCATCATCCGCTAAAGTATTCCATCATGTAAAGCCCGGTTGCCGCATTGCACTGCGGCACGCGGTATCACCCCTGTTGCGGCAGTGGGCGCGGCGCGAACCGCCGTGCTAGATTTGGTGCAAAAGAAACCGTTCGGATGAGGAGCGACGAGCATGGCGCAAAATGGATTTGAGGTCCGCCGTTCGTCCGGCTCGATCGGCGCGGAAGTCTTGGGCATCGACCTCGCCACGGAGCCGGGCCACAACGTCATCGCCGCCATTCGGCAAACCTGGCTCGAACACGGGGTGATCTTCTTCCGCGACCAGGATCTGCCGCCGGCGAAATTCCTTGCCTTCGCCAAACGTTTCGGCGACGTGATCGAATATCCCTTCATCAAGGGCATCGAGGGCTATCCGGAGATTATTCCGGTCATCAAACTCGAGAACGAAACGAAAAATTTCGGCGGCATCTGGCATACCGACACCGCCTATCTCGAGACGCCGCCCATGGGCACCATGTTGATCGCGCGCGAAGTGCCGCCTTATGGCGGCGATACGCTCTTCGCCAATACGTATCTTGCTTATGAGACGCTTTCCGCCGGCATGAAACGCATGCTTGACGGGGTGATCGCGGTCAATCACTCGGCCAAGGCCGACGTCACACGCACCCGCGAGGACCGCCTGCGCGATGGCGCCAAAGCCGAGGCCAAGAAGGAATTTATCAGCGAGCACCCGGCGGTGCGCACGCATCCGGAAACCGGGCGCAAGGCGCTCTACGTCAATGTCGGGCACACCGTGCGCTTCAAGGACATGAGCGAAGAGGAGAGTGCGCCGATCCTCAATTTCCTGTTCCAGCACCAGCCCAGGCCCGAATTCACCTGCCGCTTTAACTGGCAGGTCGGCTCGATGGCGTTCTGGGACAATCGCTGCGTGTTGCACAATCCGGTCAACGACTACCACGGCTTTCGCCGCGTCATGCACCGGGTGACGCTGGCCGGCGACAAGCCGCGCTAACTGCTCAGATGCCGAGATAACTGGATTTGATTTTTTCGTTGGCCTTTAGCTCATCCGGCTTGGCCGAATAGACCACTTGGCCCTTGCTCATCACGTGCACGTAGTCGACCAGCTTGAGCGCGAGATGCGCACTCTGCTCGACCAGAAGTATCGAAAGGCCTTCTTCCTTGAGCTTTCCGATCGCTTCCCAGAGGCCCTGGATGATGATCGGCGCCAACCCTTCCGACGGCTCGTCCATGATCAGGCAATCCGGATTGGTCATAAGCGCGCGGCCAATCGCCAGCATCTGCTGCTCGCCGCCGGATAATGTCTTGGCGCGTTGATCGCGGCGCTCGAGCAGGCGGGGGAATAGCCTGTAGACACGATCGAGATTCCAGCCGTGACGGTCCGGGCTGCGCTCGGCGACCAGCAGATTTTCCTCCACACCGAGCGTCGGGAACACGCGGCGGCCCTGAGGCACCAGGCCCATGCCGCTGCGTACGGTCTCGAACGAGGCTTTCTGGGTTATGTCGTCGCCTTTGAATACGATTCTGCCACGGCGCGGCGGATTGAAGCCGACGATCGAGTTTACCAGCGTGGTCTTGCCGACGCCGTTGCGGCCGAGCAGGCCGAGAATCTGCCCTTGCTCCAATTGCAGCGACAAGCCTTGCAGAACATAGGCGTCCCCGTAGTAGGTATGGATGTCCTGGACTTCGAGGATCGCCATGACTCAGTCGGTTCCCAAATAGATTTCCTGGACGCGCTTGCTGTCGTGGATTTGCTTGGGCGTGCCGGTTTCCAAAACTTCGCCGAAGTGCAGAACTGAAATCTGCGACGCCACGTCGAACACCACGTCCATGTCGTGCTCGATCAAGAGGATCGCGAGAGCTGGGTCGAGCTTCATCAGGAAATGCGCCATCTCGGTCGATTCGCCCGAGGACAGGCCGGCGGCCGGCTCGTCCAAGAGCAAAATCTTCGGATCGCTGGCCAGCCCGAGAACGATCTCGAGTTGGCGCTGTTCGCCGTGCGAAAGATTGCGTACTTCCACATCCTTGCGATCGAGGAAGCCGGCGTTATCGAGCAACCGATAGGCCTTGTCGTAGACGCTCTTGTACGAAGACATGAAACGCCACATCACGAATTTCGATGCGCGCAGGCCCTTGATTGCCAGCAGAACATTGTCGAGCACGGTCAATTTCGGGAATAAGCTCGTCACCTGAAAAGTGCGCGCCATGCCGAGCGCGGTGCGCCGGTGGCTCGGCCAACCGGTGACGTCTTGCCCGAACAGGATGATGTTGCCGGCGGTGGCCGGGAAGATCCCGGTTATCACATTGAAAAGCGTAGTCTTTCCGGCGCCATTCGGGCCGATGATGGCCTTGCGGTCGCCCGGCATGATGCTGAGCGTGACGTCGCGCACCGCTTGCAGGCCGCCGAAGCTCTTGCACAAGCCCTTCAATTCGAGAACGGGCGGCTTGTCGTTTGCGCCTTGGCTGCTCATTACACTCCTCTGAGCCTTAGTAAGCTTCGCCGGGGTTCGGGTGAACGAACCCCGGCGACGCTTGGTGTCATTCGCAATATTTGCAGGGCGGGAAGGTCCGGCTGTACACCGGCTGCTTGAGGAACTTCTCCTTCCCGTAGGTCCAGTACTGGCTGACATTCGGATAGGTTTTGATCACGGTGTTCCAGAGCTCGGCCTTGGGATAGCCGAACATTTTCTTCTTCTCGACTTTCTTGATGTAGATGTTCTCGATCGGGTTGCGGTCCTGGAAACTCACAGGACCGCGTACCGCGTCGATCTTCAGGCCGCCCATGATCTCGACGAACTTCTCCGCGCCGGGATATTTTCCGCCGGCCTTCTGAATCGCCTCATCGATGATCTGTGCGGTGGTGTAGTTCGCCTCCGAATAGTAGCCCGGCACCTTGCCGTACTTTTTGCGGTACTCCTTCACGAAGGCTTCGTTCTTCGGCGTATCTAGCGCGGCGCTGTACATGAGCGAGGATACGTCGCCGACGACTTCGTCGCCCATGAACGGCAGGGCGAACTCGTCATAGCTGGTGCCGCCGCCGATGATGGGCTTCTTGAACCCCGAGCTGCGTAACTGCTTGGGGAACTGAAGCGACATCGGCCCGACCATCAGCGAATAGATCGCGTCGGCGTCGGCTTTGATGGTCGGAATATAGGGCCCGAAGTCTTTGGTGCCGATCGGCGGCCAAATCTTCTGGATGACCTTGCCGCCGCAATCCTCGAACGCCTTTTGGAAGCCGCCAACCGACTCGTAGCCGAATGCATAGTCGGCGCCGATGGTGACGACTTTCTTATAACCCTGATCGCAGGCCCACTGACCGAGCGGCTGATTGGGCTGCGAACTCGACCAGGTGGTGCGGAAGAAATACGGGTATTTTTGAAGCTGACGTTGCGTGAGATCGTCGGCTGACGGGATCGAGGCGATGTAAAGCGTCTTTTCTTCGTTGCTCACCGGCGCTAATGCATATCCGGTCGAGGCCAGCAGGCCGCCGATAAACATTTGCACCTTGTCGCTCAACACCAGCTTTTTGGCCTTGGTGACCGCGGCGTCGGGCTTGCCTTGGTCGTCCTCGACAATGAACTTGACGTCGGCGCCGCCGAGTTTGTTGTGGTGTTCGTCCAGATACATCTGGAAGCCGTTGACCATGTCCTTGCCGACCTGGGCGAAGATGCCGGTTGTCGGCGCGATGAAGCCGATACGTAACTCCTCCGCCTTGGCCGGCGCGTTCATGCTCAGGCCGAGCACGAGACCGCCGCCCAACAGCATTGGTAGCAATCGTTGTCGCGATGTTCCTGTCATTAGTCGTACCTCCCCGTTGTTGTGCCTTCCCGCGTATAGTCAGGAAGGCGTCGGTGCCAATTTCTCCGGTGC
>JBOHII010000443.1:0-20412 GCA_050725955.1 Pseudolabrys sp.
GGCTTGCGGTCGCGGGTATAGGCGACAACGATATTGGCGAGGCGGGCCTTGAGGTCGTCGATGTTCTTGGCGAGGCAGAACACCGCCATCACCTCGGAGGCGACCGCGATGTCGAAGCCATCCTCACGCGGGAAACCGTTGGCGACGCCGCCCAACGAAGAGACGATCGAGCGCAAGCTACGGTCGTTCATGTCGACCGCGCGACGCCAGGTGACGCGGCGGCCGTGGATGCCGAGCGCATTGCCCCAATAGATGTGGTTGTCAATCAGCGCGCACAGCAGATTATTGGCGGCGGCAATGGCGTGGAAATCGCCGGTGAAGTGTAGATTGATGTCTTCCATCGGCACCACTTGCGCATAGCCGCCGCCGGCGGCGCCGCCTTTGACGCCGAAGCAGGGGCCGAGCGAGGGCTCGCGCAAGCACAGCATCGCCTTCTTGCCGATGTGGTTGAGCGCGTCGGTGACGCCCACCGTGGTCGTGGTCTTGCCTTCGCCGGCCGGCGTCGGATTGACCGCGGTTACCAGGATCAGCTTGCCGTTCGGCTTGCTCTGCAGCGACTTGATGTAGCTCATCGACACCTTGGCCTTGTAGTGGCCATAGGGCTCGAGGTTTTCCGGCGCGATGCCGAGCTTCTCCTTGGCGAGCTCCATGATCGGCCGCGGCTTGGCGGCCTGGGCGATGTCGATGTCGGATTTTGGTTTCTGGTGCTGGGAGGCGGGCATGGGTTTATCCGTTCAATGCAAGAGTAAGCCGGCGATGGCGTGTGTGGTGACGAAGGCAAATCAGGTGAAGCGCGCCCCCGGAGCGAGCTTGGCCGTAGTGATGAATTCCGCCGCGTCGATCTTCTTGGCGCCGTCGGGCTGCACGCGCGTGACCTTGAAGCGGCCGTCGGCGCAGACGACGGTGAAGCCGTCAGCCTCGACCGCGACGACTTCACCGAGCTTGCCGGCGATGCCCTTGGGGTCCTTGGCCGGCAGCGGCTTGGCGTCGAATATTTTGAGGGTCTTGCCGTCGAGCGTCGACCAGGCGCCGGGCGCCGGATTGCAGCCGCGGATCAGCGGATCGATCTGGCGCCAGGACTTGCCCCAGTCGATCTTGGCGTTGGCCGGGCCGCAGCGGCCTTCGTAAGTGGCTTTCGACTCGTCCTGTTTGATGCGCGGCGCCTTGCCGGCTTTGACCAAATCGACCGACTCCAGCATGGCCTCGACCCCCATGGGGAACAGGCGCTCGAAATAAACCGTACCGAGCGTGTCGGTCGCCGAGATCGGCGTCTTTTTCTGCATGAGCACGGCGCCAGTATCGAGCCCATTGTCGGGCCAGAAGATCGACAGGCCGGCTTCCTTTTCGCCCATGATGATCTGCCAGTTGATGGCGGACGCGCCGCGGTAGGCCGGCAGCAGCGAGGGGTGATACTGGATCGAGCCGTGCGTCGGCATGTTGAGAAACTCTTCCGGCACGAACAGCGTGACGAAAGCCATGACCTGCAGGTCGGGCTTGAGCGCCTCGAACTCTTCCAGCACCTTGGCGTCCTTGTAGGACGACGGCTGATAGACCGGGAGCTTGGCGGCGAGCGCCGCTTCCTTCAGCGGATCGGCCTTGGCGCCTTCCTTTTCCGGCGCCACATAGACCGCAACCACGTTTTCGCCGCGCTTGATCAACGCCTCCAGCACGGCCTTGCCAAACGCCTGCTGGCCGTGGACCACGATACGCATTCAACCTCTCCCCATCTTTCCTTGTCCCGGGCGCAGCGCGAAAGCGGTGCGCTGCCGTACCGGGACCGTAACAAGCTCCGCGTGCGCAATGGTCCCGGATCAGCGGTGCATCACTTCGTGCCGCACCGCATCCGGGACAAGAAAGTTGCTACGCGGCCTTGTCTTCCTTTTTCGGCGCGCTGATCGCTCCCGACGCCTTGATCTCGTTGATCTCCGACGACTTGTAGCCGAGCACTTTGGCGAGGATTTCGTCGGTGTGTTCGCCGAGCAGCGGCGAGCGCCGCACGTCGGCCGGCGAATCCGACAATTTGATCGGATTGCCCACGGTGAGATATTTGCCGCGCACTGGATGATCGACCTCGACGACGGTGCCGGTCGCACGCAGCGATTGCTCCTCGGCGATTTCCTTCATCGACAGAATCGGCCCGCACGGGATGTCGTACTTGTTGAACAGGTTCATGGCCTCGAACTTGGTCATGGTCATGGTGAACTGTTCGATGCGGGCGAAAATCTGCTTGAGCTTGGGCAGCCGCGCCTTCGGCGTGGCATATTCGGGATCGGTCTTCCATGTCGGTTCGCCGATCGCGTCACAGATCGCGCCCCAGACCGGCGCCTGGGTGATGAAATAGAGATAGGCGTCGGGGTCGTTCTCCCAGCCCTTGCACTTGACGATCCATCCCGGCTGACCGCCGCCGGAGTCGTTGCCGGCGCGCGGCACTGCCCTGCCGAATGGAACGCCCTCGCCGTATTGGCTGTATTCGCTGAGCGGCCCGTGCGCGAGGCGTTGCTGGTCGCGCAGTTTGACGCGCGCGAGATTGAGCACGCCGTCCTGCATGGCGCAGAGCACCTTCTGCCCGCGGCCGGTGCGGATGCGCTGATAGAGCGCCGAGACGATGCCGAGCGCGAGATGCAATCCGGTGCCCGAGTCCCCGATCTGCGCACCGGTGACCAGCGGCGGGCCTTCGCGGAAGCCGGTGGTCGAGGCCGAGCCGCCCGCGCATTGGGCGACGTTCTCGTACACCTTGCAGTCCTCGTAGGGCCCAGGACCGAAGCCCTTGACCGAGGCGACGATCAGGCGCGGGTTGGTCTTGTGGATGTACTCCCAAGTGAGCCCCATGCGGTCGAGCGCGCCGGGGGCGAAGTTCTCGACCAGCACATCGCAGATCTTGATGAGCCGGTTGAGGATTTCCATGCCCTTGGGATGCTTTGAATCGATGGTGATCGAGCGCTTGGACGCATTGAGCATGGTGAAATACAGGCTGTCGGCATTGGGCACGTCGCGCAACTGCCCGCGCGTGATGTCGCCGGCGCCTGGACGCTCGACCTTGATCACGTCGGCGCCCATGTAGGCAAGCAACTGCGTGCAGGTCGGCCCCGATTGTACGTGCGTAAAGTCGAGAATGCGCACGCCCTGCAATGCCAAACCGGCCTGCCCATAGGGCTTGGTGCTCGGCTTCGGCAGACCGTTGCCGTTTGCCTTTGCCGCCGGCTTTTTCGCGCTGGCAAGCTTTACCACCTTGCGGACGGATTTCTTCGAAGCTTTCGCCTGCCTCGACTTCATTCGTCTTTTCTTGGTCATATCGATTTCCTCCCCATTTCGATCTTTTTGCTTCCCGGATTGGCGGCGCATGGCTTGGTAGCTCATCCCGCCGTTTGACTACTTCTTCTTCAACGCACTTTGCGGATTGAGATTGCCGATGCGGCCGCTCTCGCTGCCGGCCGCCGGGTCGATCACCGCATTGATCAGCGTCGGCTTGCCGGAATCCATGGCGTCGTTCACCGCGCGCTTGAGCTCATCGGGCGACGTCGCATTGACGCCGACGCCACCGAATGCCTCCATCATCTTGTCGTAGCGCGCGCCCTTGACGAAGACGGTCGTCGCCGGGTCCGAACTGCCACTGCGATTGACGTCGGTGCCGCGATAGATGCCGTCATTGTTGAAGATGACAACGCAGACCGGCAGGTTGTAACGGCAGATGGTTTCGATCTCCATGCCGGATAAGCCGAAGGCCGAGTCGCCCTCGATTGCGAGCACCGGCTTGCCGGTCTCGATCGCGGCCGCGATGGCATAGCCCATGCCGACGCCCATCACGCCCCAAGTGCCCACGTCGAGCCGCTTGCGCGGCTGATACATGTCGATGACCCCGCGCGCGAGATCGAGCGTGTTGGCGCCTTCGTTGACCAGGATCGCGTCCGGCCGCTCCTTGACGATGGTGCGCAGCACGCCGAGTGCACCGTGATAGTCCATCGGCACGTTGTTATTCATCAGCCGCGGCGCCATCTTGGCGACGTTCTCCTCGCGCTTCTTGCTGACGGCGTCGGTCCAGTCGGCGGGAGCCTTCGGCCAATTGCCGCCCATGCCTTCCAAAAAGGCGCCGACGCAGGAGCCGATATCGCCGACCACCGGCGCGACGATCTCGACGTTCGAATCCATTTCCTTCGGCTCGATGTCGATCTGGATGAATTTCTTCGGCGCTTCGCCCCAGGCCTTGCCCTTGCCGTGCGACAGCAGCCAGTTGAGCCGGGCGCCGATCAGCATGACCACGTCGGCGTCTTTAAGCACGGTCGAGCGCGCCGCACCCGCGCATTGCGGATGCGTATCCGGCAGCAGACCCTTCGCCATGCTCATTGGCAAAAACGGAGCGCCGCACTTCTCGACGAAGGCGCGGATTTGATCGTCGGCTTGCGCATAGGCCGCGCCCTTGCCGAGGATGATGAGTGGACGCTTGGCGGCTTTGAGCACGTCGAGAGCGCGCTTGACGGCGGCGGGTGCCGGAATCTGCGCCGGTGCCGCATCGATGACCTTGACCAGCGATTTTTGTCCAGCCGCCGCATCCATCACCTGACCGAAAAGCTTGCCCGGCAGATCGAGATAAACGCCGCCCGGGCGCCCCGAGACGGCCGCGCGGATCGCGCGCGCCATACCGATGCCGATGTCGGCGGCATGCAGCACGCGGAACGCCGCCTTGCAGAGCGGCCTGGCGATGGCAAGCTGATCCATCTCTTCGTAATCGCCTTGCTGCAAGTCGACGATTTCGCGCTCGGACGAACCGCTGATCTGGATCATCGGGAAGCAATTGGTCGTGGCATTGGCGAGCGCGGTCAAGCCGTTGAGGAAGCCGGGCGCGGACACCGTGAGGCAGATGCCGGGCTTCTTGGTCAGGAAGCCGGCGATGGCGGCCGCGTAGCCGGCGTTCTGCTCGTGGCGGAACGACAGGACGCGGATGCCTTCGGCCTGCGCCATGCGGCCGAAGTCGGTGATCGGGATGCCGGGCACCCCGTAGATCGTGTCGAGGCCGTTGAGCTTGAGCGCATCGATGACGAGATGAAAGCCGTCGGTCAGCTCGGGCTCGGCCTCCGGCGCCGCGGTCGTCGGCTTCTTTTCCTGCACTGCTGATTCAGCCATGGGAGTCCTCCCTCCAGGTCCTTTGCGGGACTTCTAATCCAGATAGTCGGCGTATTTCGCTACATGATCGGCCAGTCCCAGCGCGTGGTCGCGCACCAGCTCTTCCGCGCGGTCGGTGGCGCGCGCTTCCAGAGCCTCGATGATGTTCATGTGGTCGCGGATCGACCGGTCGGCGCGATCTTTTTCGCCGATGGTCTTGCGCCGGATCATGCGCATGTGGGTGAACAGGTTTTCGGCGAGATCGATCAGCACGCGATTTTGGCTCATGCGGATGATCGCCTGATGGAATTCGATGTTGACCTCGGAATACTCATCGAGATGGGCGCGCAAGTGGCCGTTTTCAAAGGTAGAAAACATTCGCCGCAGCGAAGCGATCTCGGCGTTGCTGGCCTTCTCGGTGATCAGGCGCGCTGCCATACTTTCCAGGGCCGCCCAGGCGGTGATCATCTCGATCACTTCGCGTTTCGTCTTGCGCACCACGTAGATGCCGCGGCGCGGCACCGAGCGCACAAACCCTTCGCTTTCGAGCTGCGCCATCGCCTCACGCACCGGCGTGCGGCTAATGCCGAAGTCCTGCGCCAGTTTGCGTTCGTCGAGGCGGATGTCGTCGCGACTGCGGTAGATGTCCATCGCCACGATGGCATTCTTCAAGGCGGCATAGGCTTTGTGCTTGAAGCTCGGCGTGACGTCGATCGGCGCCAACACCGGCCGCACCTTCTCCGGCGCGCGATCCTCCGGGGCCTGGCGCGAACGCAGACCGACACGACGGGACAGACGGCTGGGACTACTCATGACCGTACACTTTGACTGGTATACAATATGCCAAGATGCGTCCGGTCATGCAACTGCCTTGATGACGCAAGCGTCGCCGCCGATCCAATTGAAAGAAATCCGCCCGCGGGATTTCCCGCGGGCGGCTCATTTTCTAACGGTCGCTGAGGCTCAGTTAGCCCTTGGCACTATTCGGCCGGTCGCAGCCCGCCCTTGCCCTTCTGCCAGAGCGAGCCGAGCGCTTTTGAAATCAGTGGCCAAAACAGCATGAACATGCTGAGAGCGGTGATAGTGCCGACCAGCCCGTTCGACCAGAATATCGAAAGATGCCCCTGCGAGCCGATCATCGCCTGGCGGAACGAGCTCTCGGCGCGGCCGCCCAATACAATCGCCAGCACCATCGGCGCCAACGGATAGTCGAGCTTCTTGAACAGGTAGCCGATGACGCCGAACATCACCATGAAAATCAGGTCGGCAGGCGCGTTCGAGAGCGTGTAGGAGCCGATGGCGCAGACCACGATGATGATAGGCGCGATGATCGAGAACGGAATGCGCATGATCGACGCCCATAGCGGCACGGTCGACAGCACGATCGCCAGGCCGACCACGTTGGCCAGATAGATCGAGGCGATCAGGCCCCAGACGAAGTCCTTCTGCTCGACGAACAGCAGCGGTCCGGGCTGCAAGCCCCAGATCAGCAGGCCGCCGAGCAGCACCGCGGCGGTCGGAGAGCCGGGGATGCCGAGCGTGAGCATCGGCAAGAGCGCGCTGGTGCCGGCGGAATGCGCCGCGGTTTCCGGCGCCACCACGCCTTCCAGCTGGCCGGTGCCGAAGAGATGGCCGTTCTTGGAGAAACGCTTGGCCAGACCGTAGCTCATGAACGAAGCGGGTGTGGCGCCGCCCGGCGTGACGCCGAGCCAGATGCCGACCAGGGTGCCGCGCACGATAGTGACCCAGTGTTGCGGCAATTTTTTCCAAGTCTGCCACACCACGTACGGATTGATCTTGGCGCTGCGGCCTTCGAAATGCAGCCCCTTCTCAATCGTCACCAGGCTCTCGCCGATGCCGAACAGGCCGATGACCGCGATCAGGAAGTGGAAGCCGGTGAGCAGCGTCTCGGTTCCGAAGGTCAGACGCAAGCCGCCGGTAATGTCGTCGGTGCCGACGCTGGCGAAGGCAAAGCCGAGCATCATGCTGGAAATAACCTTGAACGGCGACTGCCGGCCCATGCCGACGAAGCTGCAAAAAGTCAGCAGATAGACGGAGAAGTATTCCGGCGGACCGAAATCGAGCGCAAAATTGGCGACGATCGGCGCCAGAAAGGTGAGCACGATCGTCGCGAAAAACGCGCCGATGAAGGACGATGTCATCGAGGCGGTGATCGCCTCGCCGGCGCGGCCCTGCTTGGCCAGTGGGTGGCCGTCGAAAGTCGTGGCCACCGACCATGGTTCGCCGGGGATGTTGAACAGAATGGCGCTGATACAGCCGCCGAACAGCGCGCCCCAATAGATCGCCGCCAGCATGATGATGGCGGTGGTGTTGGGCATCGAGAAAGTGAGCGGCAGCAGGATGGCAATGCCGTTGGCGCCGCCGACGCCGGGCAGGAAGCCGAGCAGAATGCCGAAGAGAAGCCCGACCACCATGTAGCCGAGGTTCATCGGCGTCAGCAGCACGTCGAAGCCGTGCATCAACGAAAAAAATGCGTCCAACGAAGGCCTCCCCTCACCCGGCGCAGCGCGCCAGCACGCAGTCCTTATTTTTTCTTGTGGTCATCGGATTGCTCGCGCCCCGCAGCGGCCTGTCTTAATAGCCGAGCCACGCTTCGAGCGGCCCTTTCGGTAGCGGCACCAGAAACCAGATTTCGAACACGACGAACAGCACGATCGGAATCGCAATCACCAACGGGATCGTCTTGTAGAGCGGATAGCGCCCGTGCCAGGTCATGAAAAAGCCGATGAACAGCGCCATCGAGATATAGATACCGATGTAGATCGAAAGCACGACGAAGATGCTCATCGGGATCAGGACCTGAAGCACCATAACCAGTTCGCCGCGAGCGATGAATGTGCCTTCCCCGTCGGAGCGGCGCGAGAGCAGGTGCTGGACCAAAGTGACACCGCTGGTCACGAACATGATGAGCGAGACATAGAATGGGAAATAGCCCGAGTCCGGCCCGACATCCTTCGCCCAACCGGCGCCGAGGCGGTAACTCGAGATCATCACCACCGACGCGACAGCCATCAGCGCCAGGGCGACTGCCACGTTCATGGTGCGGTTGGAAACGACGCCGCCCAACGGGTCTTCGTTGTTCAAGCCATCAGCCATGTCGCGGAACTCTTAGCTCTCGCTGTGCAGGAAACCTGTACGGACAACGCCGCTTTTGCGGGGTCAAGATCGGGAGGCAAGACGGCAGACAAGCGGATTGCGGGAGCGCCGGTTCAGCAGCGCCCCCGCAACCGGATCGAGGTCAGGACCCCTTATGCAGGAAGCCCGCTTTTTGCATCAGCTTTTCATGTTCGGCCGCCGCATCGCTCAGCCACTTGTGGAATTCGGCGCCGGTCATGAAGCTCTGATTGAAGGCGCCTTTTTCCATGTAGGCTTTCCATTCCGGCGTCGCGCGCACCTTCTTCAGCAGGTCGATGTAGTAGTCGACCGCCTCCTTCGGCACGTCCGGGGCCGTCATGATGCCGCGCAGCATCAGGTATTCGATGTCGAGCCCTTTGGATTTGCAGGTCGGAATATCCTGCCATGACATGTCCGAAGTGATCTTGGCCGGATAGGGCATCGGCTTGCTGTCGAACACGCAGAGCGGACGCACACTGCCGGCGCGCCAGTGGGCCACACATTCGACCGGGTTGTTGACGCTTGAATCGATGTGCCCGCCGACCAGTTGGGTGCAAACCGTGCCGCCGCCGCTGTAGGGGACGTAGGTGAACTTGGCGCCGGTCTTCTGTTCGAGCGCCGCCGTGATGATCTGGTCCTCCTGCTTGGAGCCGGTGCCACCCATCTTCATCTTGCCGTCGGCCTTCTTGACCGCGTCGATATATTCGCCGGGGGTCTTGTAGGACGTCTTGGCGTTCACCCAGAACACGAACTCGTCGAGCGCCATCATGGCAATCGGGGTGTAGTCCTTCCAGGAAAACGGCGAGCCGGTGGCGAGTGGCGTAGTGAACAGGTTAGACAGGGTGATGATGAGCTTGTGGGGGTCGCCTTTGGCGCCCTTGACGTAAAGGAATCCCTCAGCGCCGGAGCCGCCCTTCTTGCTGATGACGACCATCGAGGTCGGCATCAGATTATGTTTCTGGACGATGCCCTGAATCAGTTGCGCCATCTGGCCGGCGCCGCCGCCAATGCCGGCCGGAACAATGAACTCGACCGTCCGCGTGGGCTTCCATGCGGCATTTGCGGGAATTGACGTAAGTGCGAGCGCCCCGCCCAAGCAGGCGGCAGCGCCAAAGCTTAGAACCTTGCTAGTGGCAAACATGAAATCCTCCCTTGGCTGTTCCTCGAGCGTGCCGATCTGCTCGCCGGCTTGGGGCAATTGACTTGTCCCCGTTTGAGGTCGTCTTCTTCGCAAAGCGAAGCGCAAATAATACATATTTTATACAAAGGCAACGAGCGTTTATGTGGACGTTATTTGATTAGAGACGTTGTGCCGCAGGCTGCTGCAATGCAGCAAAGCTGCTCGTGCCGGCTACTCAAGGCTGCCGCGCATAGGCGACCACCTTATTAGTCTTGCACTATTTCCGGCACCGATCGGACGGCGCATCAGCGGCAATGACGTAAATTTTTGCTGCACCGGATTCGTATGTGGTTCCCACTAACAACGAACGCGCCGGCTTCGCCCAGTTCCGCGTCTCGCAAGCAATGGCTCAGCCGCGCTGTATGCGGCATCGCGCGCGTCCTGCGGCAAATCGTATAGGCAGCGATCGAACCCTGACGATTTGCCGGCGACAGAGCACAGCAATTCGTCCGCGTTTCATAAGCTGCCTCTCGGCACTATTTCGTCGCCCGGCTAAACTCACTCAGGTATATCCATCCTCGACTTTTCCGAGCACGGGCGACTAGGCTAAGAAAATTTGATTCAACCGCCGACATCTCAATTCCGCCGCGGCACCCATACTGCAGTGATCATGGATAACATCGTCCCTCCGATACATTGGCTTTTAGCGGATGCAGAACGACGGCAACGCGCCAGGAAATACTGGTTCGTCGATCCCCTCGTCGGCGTGTACAACACCATCCTGCACCACGGCATGCGGCTATTATCAATCGACGCCTGCTCGAATCTCGGCGCATTTTTATCGTTTTATTCTCCGTTCTTTTTCCGCGAAAGCGACACACGCGCGCGCAAGGCGTGGATCCGTTTGCGGCCCCAGGAGTCCGATCCGGCGCGGGTCGATGCGGCGATGCGCCGACTATGGCGCTGCATCGGCCGAACGATGGCGGAGTACTCCGTCATCGACCGCTTCTGGGATGACGGGCGAATATCCGTCGAGGGTACCGAACATCTCGATGCCGCGCGCGCAGCCGGCAAGCCGCTGCTGATCGCGCCGGTGCATCTCGGCAATTGGGAAATTGGGCTAGTTTCGGCAAAACATTTGGGCCTATCGGGCTCGGGCATCTACGTGCCGCTCGACAACCGCTTCGACATGCGGCTCGCGATCAAAACACGCAAACGCTACGAACAAGAGCAGGTGCCGGCTTTTTTCGGACCCGGGGTGCTGCTGGCCGCGCTCAACGAACTGCGCGAGAATGGCGGGCCGTTCGTGATCTATGTCGACGAATTGGCGCGCGGGCGCGTGCAGGCCCCGGCATTCGGCCGGCCGTTGCGGGCCGATGGAAATATCGGCTACGTCGCGCGGCTGGCGGCGATGACCGACGCCGCGCTCATCCCGGCCTATTGTGAGCGCCTCAATGACAGCGCTCATTTCAAGCTGCGATTTCTGCCGCCGATCGAAATGGTGCAAACAGGCAAAGCCAAAGCCGACGCCGCGGTCAATGTCGCGCGTATCAACGCGGTGATCGAGCCGATCATCCTCCACCATCTCGATCAGTGGTATTTCTTGCTTGACTTGGAGCTTGAGGAATAATCCCGCTTATTTGCGGGACGCGGCGGGATTGACGCGGAAGCGAGATCCTCGCGTGATCCGCTCGCGTAGCTGGTGCGGCAACAGGCCGCCGACACGGGCGGCAAGCGCGAACCAGAACGGAAACGCGATAACCGCTTTGTTTCGCTGCAGCCCGCGCATAATGATATCGACCGCGCGCGCAGGCGGCATTTCAAACGGCTTGTCGCCGATTTCCTGCTGCGACATCGGGGTGGTCACAAAACCGGGACAGACCACGCTCACGCCGATCCCATGCGCCCGCAACAGATCGCGCAGCGAAAGTCCATAGGTCAGCAATGCCGATTTGCTCGCGCAGTAGCTGGGCGAGTCGCGCAAGGGTATGAGTCCCGCCAGCGAACTGATAACGGCGATCTGGCCGCGCCGGCGCGCCATCATCCGCGGCAGCAATGGCTGCACGGTATTGAGCACACCGAGGACGTTTATCTGCATGAGCTCGTAGCTCGGCTGCGGCAGTTCGATGTCGCCGCCGGGAGGGGTGCCCTCCATGACGCCGGCATTGGCGATCAAAAGATCGACCGGCGATGCGCTATCGAAGGTCTCGAGCCATGCCGCCATTTCTTCCCGCGCGCGCACGTCGATCAAGCCCGTCTCGACCTTGGCGCCGGCGGCGCGGCAATCCGCGGCCACCCGTTCGAGCCGTTCACCGTTGCGTCCCAACAGCCCGAGCGTGACATCCGTCGGCGCATAGCGCAGCGCCAGCGCCTTGCCGATACCGCTCGATGCTCCGGTGATGACAATCGTCCGCGACATGGTGCTGGGCATAACCCCTAGCGATTGTAACCCGGAATATTGAGCGCGCGCATGGTTTGATCGAGGTTGCCGATTTCGTCGGCAACCGCCGCGACCCCCGACTCAATATCCTTTTCGGTGTGCATTGCCGTTAAAAAGAAACGTAGCCTTGCTTGGTTCGGCGCCACCGCCGGATAGAGGACCGGCTGAACGTTGATCCCGCGTTCCAACAGTTTTTGCGAAAGCAAGGCCGCGGGGATCGAATCGCCGATGATCATCGGGCAAATCGCGGTTCCAACGCCCGCGCCGGTGTCGAGACCGCGTTGCCGGGCGAGATCGCGAAACATGACGCCATTGTGCTGCAGTTGCCTAACCCGCTCCGGCTCCCGATGCATGACCTCGAGAGCCGTCAGGCAGGCGGCGGCAATAGCCGGCGGCATAGCGACGCTGTAGACGAAGGCGCCCGCGGTCAGCCTGAGATATTCGATGAGTTCGCCGGACCCCGCTATGTAGCCGCCGCAACCGGCAAGCGTCTTGGAGAGCGTGCCCATCCAGATGTTGACGTCCTTCGGATCGGCGGAAAAGTGCTCGAAAATTCCGTAACCGCGTTTGCCCAGAACGCCGATGGAATGCGCTTCGTCGATCATCAGCCAGGCGGCGTTGCGTTTCTTGATATCGATGAGGCGCGGAAGATCGGGGAAGTCGCCGTCCATGCTGTAGAGGCCTTCGACGACGATCAGCGCTCGCTCGTATGTCCCACGCGTCGAGGCGAGCACCTGTTCCAGGTTGTCGAGATCGTTGTGGGCAAAACTACGCCGCTGCGCGCCGGAAAGGACGCTGCCCATGACGACGCTGTTGTGGATCGCCGCGTCGTAGATCACGAGGTCCTTGGGCCCGATGAGGTGACCGATAACGCCGAGATTCGTGGCATAGCCGCTGACGAAGACCACACTTTCGGCGACCCCGTAGTGGTCGGCCAGCGCGCGCTCGAGCAAACGATGCACCGGCCGCTCGCCCGACACATGCCGGCTGCCCGAGGCTGAAACGCCATAGCGGTCGATCGCGGCTTTTGCGGCGGCAATGACTTCGGGATGGCCGCTCAAGCCAAGATAGTCATAGGACGAGAAATTGATGAGATCGCGCCCGGCAATTTGCGTATGCGCGCCATTGCGGCCTTCGTGCAGGCGGAAATAAGGACTCTCGATGTGAAACCGTTCGGCGACACGCTGTTGCACCCGGATGTCTTCGTAAGCCGGCAGCATGGCAAAATCGGTCGCCCGAATGTGCGGGCGCGCTTGCTGCTCGGCCGCACGCAATTTGGCGGATTCCAATTTGAAATCGACGCGCGCCATGAGTCGCTCGTGCGCCGCATCCGGCACAGGCTGCTTGCGTTGCGTCAAGACGCAAGTCCGTCGATCAGCGAAACGTCCTCGCGCAGCGCATCTTTGACCGCGTCGAGGTGGGCGGGATCGACGTTGCCGACGTGACGCTCGACGATAGCGGCGGCCGCGCTCGCTTCGCTCATGTGCTCGGAACTGGATTGCGCAATCACTTCGTTGGCAAGCTCGGCAATAGTTCGGTTCCCGACCGCGCCGACCAGAGAAATATGCGCGCCGAACATTGCTTCGATGTTCATGCCGAGTTCGAGCGCCATCAATGAATCAAGACCGATTTCACCAAGCGGCCGCACGCGGCTGACATTCTCCTCGCGCGCGTGCATGACCCGAGCGAGCTGCGTGACGATGCCGTCGGCAACGATTTTGCGCACCGCGTCCATCGGCTCGGTCTTAAGCAGTGAGCGCACGTCAATGCTGGAAGCGGCGTCCTCCGACTGCCCGGAACCGGCGCGCGCCATGGCGGCATAAGTCGGCGACCGAAGCACCGGAAGATGGCCGCCGCCAAAGCCGCCGGTGTTCGGCGCGATCGTGACAACGGCGAGATCGACATGCTCGCCGGTCTGCGAAAGCGCCTGCGCCATCAACTCGAGGCCCTCGCGCGCGGTCATGCCGCGCACGCCGGAGAGCTTCTCGATGCTCGATTCCAAGAGTTGCTTGCGCACGAGGACGCCGACATCGGCGATCGGGCCCCAGCCAATGGCGAGCGCCGGCAAGCCCTCCTGGCGGCGACGTCGCGCCAACCCTTCCATGAAGGCATTGGCCGCGACGTAATTGCCCTGGCCGGTGTTGCCAATCAACGTGACCAGGGTCGAGAACAGCACGAAATAATCGAGCTTGAGCTCACGCGTCAGCCGATCGAGGTTTTCCGCGCCCCTCACCTTCGGCGCGAGAACGCGATTAAGCCTGTCGGCGTCAAGATTAGCGAGAATCGTGTCTTCCAGAACCATCGCCGCGTGGATCACACCGACAATCCGCGGCATCGACAGCTTCACTTTCCTCAACAATTGCTCAAGCGCGCGGGAGTCGCTGACGTCGCAGGCCTTGGCCACGACGGCAACGCCCTGTTTGGTGAATTCATTCAGAAGCCGCTTGACGGCATCGCTCCCCGGACCTTGGCGACCGACCATCACCAGATGCCGAACGCCTTTTTCCACCAGCCACTTTGCGGCTTCCAAGCCAAAGCCGCCGAAGGCACCCGTAATCAAATGGGTGCCGTGAGCGTTGATCTCGAACGGTTTCGGCATGGCCTGGATCGAACTCGGAACCGGCGGCCGTACAATGACTTTTCCGATATGGCTCGATTGCTGCATGAAATGGAAGGCATCCGCCACGTTCGCCGCCGAAAAGACGCTGTGCGGCAGCGGCTTGAACGCGCCCGTTTCGAATTGGTGCGCCACCTCGTAATAGATTTTTTCGCAGACATCGGGACGGTTGACGGTAAGCTGATCGAGATCGACGCCGAAATAGCTCAAATTCTTGCTGAACGGCCGCAAGCCCATATGGGTGTTGTTGACGTAGTCGCGTTTGCCGAGCTCGATAAAGCGCCCAAAGGTGCGCAAGCAGGCGACCGAACGCTCCATGGCCTCGCCGGCGAGACTGTTGAGTACGACGTCGACGCCCTCACCGGTGATTCTGCGGACTTCATCGACAAATGTGGTCGAACGCGAATCGAAAACGTGCGCAATCCCCAAAGCCTTGAGCAGATCGCGCTTCGCTTTCGAGCCGGCCGTCGCGATGATTCGCGCACCGCGCGTTTGCGCAATCTGGATCGCCGCCATGCCGACGCCGCCCGCCCCACCATGGATGAGCACCCACTCGTCACGCTTGAGGCGCGCAAGCCGTATCAGGGAATAGTAAGCCGTAAAGAACGCGACCGGGATCGTGGCGGCCCCTTCGCCGGATATATTCGTCGGAAGCTTGACCGTATGCGATGCCGAAACGGTGACGTGGGTGGAAAACGCCGACGCGGCAAGAGCCATGACCCGATCGCCGACCGAGATATTCCTGACGTTGGGTCCGACGCGCACGACGTGACCGGCGCATTCGAGACCCATCGTCGCGCCGCTGAATCCATCATCGAGAATATCGTCAGGCAGCAGCGAAAGCATCCACATGAGGTCGCGGAAATTAAGCCCGGTGCATTCGACCTCGATTTCGACCTCACCGGTGCCGGGTGTAACGCGATCGATCGGTTGCCATTGCAGCCGCTGGCCCAGCCCCGTCTGCCGCTCGAGGCGAGCCGCCGCCGCAGGCTTGCCGGTTCGATCTTCCAGCGTGCCGCGGATCGAGCCGACGCGCACGGCGCGAATGCTCGCTGAATCGATCTGCAATTCGGTCTCACGCGTGCCCGACAGTATAATGTCGCGAATGCGCTCGGCGGCAAAGCGCGGCGAGATGTGCGGCAGCACGTCGATGCGGCGTATGTCGAGATGCTGGAACTCGTTTGCGACGGTTCGCGCAAATGCCCAAGCACCCGTCTCGATGGGCCGCACTTTCGCGCCTGAGTGCGTTAACGCGCCGAAGAACACGAACCACATCGCCGTGCCTTTTTTTCCGAAGCGTTCGGCACAGGCTTTGATGTCAAGGCAGCGGGCGCTCAGAAGCTCCATCGAGTCCAATGGATTATCCGTCAATGACGGGAAATGAACGACAATATCGGAATTGTCGTCCACCGAGTCATGGTCGAGCCGGGACGCATGGTGGCCGCCGCCGAGAAGGTGACGCGTCAAAGCCGCCGCCAGTTCGGTTTCGCGCGCGCCTTTCTGATCGATAATCGAGATCAACCGCCGACCAATTGCCACCTCGCCGTCCGCGGCGCCGCCTTTCGCCGACGCCGCGCCATCGGCTTCGGCAACAATCAGCGAGGCGATATCGGACCCGCATGCAAGATTGGCCACTTGTGCGTTGGAAAATCCGGCGGCTTCCAGCTCCGACTTCCACGTCCGCGGCTGGCAAAGACGTCCGACCGGGAAGCCTGCGATGCTTGCGGCAAACCAATCCGGGGCGAGGCCGAACACCAGATCGCGGAACAGCGAAGGCTGCGGTTCGGTTGCCAGTAGCAAACCGCGCGGCGCCAAGCTCGCGTGCAATGAAGCAAGCGTTACGTTCATCGGAAGCCGGTGCAGTCCTTCGACCGCAATGATGAGATCAAAACCTTGCGTGGGAATCGCCTCGCCCGGCTCCAGAACCGCCGCGCTGCCAAATCGAGCGAGCATCGACCGTGCGCTTTCGATCCGCCGGTGGTCCGGCTCGAACACGGTCAGCTGGAAATGCTTGAAACGCCGCAAGGGCGTCAACAAAGCGGCCAATGCGCCGGTGCCGATCTGCAATACCCGCAGCGCGCGGTCCGGCGGACAAATCCCGTCCACCCCTTCCAGCAGGCGCGCCACGGCTTCGTTTTCGCTCTTTGCACCGATGCCCGTCACTTCATAGAACTCGAGCACTACGGCGGAAAGAAAATCTTCAGGAAGCTTGGTGATGGCCTTTTCCGCACCGATCTGTGTCACAAAACCGGAGATGGCGCCGACCAACAGCAACTCGCCGGCACGCGAGGGATGCTCATTTGCCAATATCTTGACGACGGAATCAGAGCTCGGCAGCAGCGCATCTTGCGCCAGCGTCCATCCGTTTTCGTCCTGTTTGGCGAGGCCGGCTGTCTCAAGATGAATGAGCAAGTTCACGAACCAGCGGCCTAGTTCGACAGGCAAGCGGCCGTTTTCGACCAATAGTTCCGGCACCAGCCTGAAATCGTCCGCCAGCGCCGTGGTGATTTCGTAGGCGACCGTCGTTGCCCACCCTTCGAGCAGCCGCGCTGCCCCGGCCGGATTGGCTTCGGTCGACAGCAAGCCCTGCGAACGCGCATGCATCATCACATCGGTCGCGCGCGCCATCACGCCGGTGGCGCCGACGATAGAGCCGTCGATCAGCTGCGGAAGTTCGACCAAGCCAACCGATTCCAACGTGGCGTTGCGCCAAATAGGAACCGCTTGGCAGCGCACGCCGCGCAGAACGGCGATCAGCTCGCCTCTGGAATCGCTGATGTAGTAATTCGCGACAATCGCGCGGTCGGTCTTCGACAGGACCTCGATGACGCAATTGCTCGGTATCCCGCTTTCAAGGACGATCACCTCTTCGAGACGTATCGGGATGTAAGTTACCCCACGCTTCTCTGCGTCCACGTCGCGAAACACGAGAAATAGTCCGTGCGCGCAACAGTCGAGGCGCACAGGATCGAGAACATAGCGGCTTGAACCGGCATGCGGAGCAAGCTCTACGCTGATCAAATTATTGGCGTGTGCTTTCACTTCGCGCACCAGCTGGAACGCCGGACCGTATGGCAAACCGTTGCGTGCCGCGAGGCGATAGATTAAATCGCGGTCGTAGGTTTTGAGCACCCGGTCGCACGCCGGAACTGAAATCGATTTGTCCGGATAGCCGTGCAGCATTTTGCAGCGGCTATTGAGTACCCAGCTGGCACTGGACAAACGGGGGCGGGTAAAAATTTCAAGGGTTTGCGAACCGGGTGAGACCCGGGTCATGATCTCAATGGCCTGACCGCGGGTCAGATCGAGCGCCTTCAAGGTCTCGAAGTTTGAGAGAACCACGCTGCTTGATTTGAGCCACTGCCGGGTGACAAACGAAGCGATTTCAATGAACACCGTGCCCGGCAAGACAGTCTGATTGCCGAGCTTGTGATCGGCAAATTCGGGAAAAAGCATTGTGTCGATGTGACAGTGCCAGGCCAGCGCATTCGGGGTAAAACGCCCGCCCGCTATCGGATGTTGTTCGCTCACATTTATGCCGACAGCTTCGACCGTAGGAGAAAAATGAAATTTGGCTTGCTGCCACGGATAGGACGGCAGCGGAACCGCGGCGCCCGGATCCGGCCCGAAAACCGTCGTCGTTTCGATGCGCGCGCCGCTGACGATAGCTTTGCAGACCGCAGCAGGTATAGGGTCGCGCCCTTGGTCATTGCTATCGAGCACGGATTGAGTGGCGAAATTGCTCGTCACCCCTTCGAGACCATCGGCAATGTGCTTGAGCAGCATCGGACGCGGGCCGACTTCGATGAAACAGCGGGCTCCCAATGCTGCCGCCTCGCGTATTGCGGCGAGGAACACGATAGGCTCTCGAATATTGCGCCACCAGTAATTGGCGCCAAATCGCGATCCGGACAGCACCGTTCCAGTCACGCTCGACACCAAGGGAATCTGCCCCGGCTGCGGCACGATATCCTGTAGCGCACCGATCAACCGGTCCTTGATTGGCGCCATCAACGTCGAATGGAACGGGTAGTCGAGATTGAGATCGAGCACGGCAATGCCACGGGCGGCCGCGGCTTTGGTCAAAGCGGCGATTGAATTGGCCGGGCCGGCGACGGTAACCGCGCGCGGACTATTGCTCGCCGCTATCTCGATGTCGCCGATATTCACGATAAGCTGTTCGACGGTCTCGCGCGGCGCCAGCACTGCGGCCATGCGCCCCTGCCCGCGCACCAGCTCCTGATACGAGCTTCGATAATGGATCACCTTGATGGCCGTGCGCAGATCGAGAATGCCCGCGGCTTCGCTCGCTGCCACCTCACCGACACTGTGGCCGACGACGACGGCGGGATGCAGGCCGCATTTGCGCAGCGCGGCGGTGGTGGCGCTCTGAACCGCGAATATCAGGGGTTGAGCGACGCTTGTTTTTATCAGCCGCTCATCGAGCTGCCCGCTCGTCAGCGCTTCCTTGAGCGACCAGCCCGCGAGAGAACCAAAGTGCTCATCAACTTCGTCGAACCGCACGCGAAAATCGGCGTTGTATCGATAGGCCGTCACACCCATGCCGGCCCATTGGCTGCCGTTGCCTGAATAGACGAAAGCGATCGGCAGATCGCTGCCGGCCGCTTCTCCCGAGGTGAGCGACGGATGGCTGGAGCCGTCGACGAAGGCGGCGAGCGCATCGACGATGTCCTGCTTGCGCGACGTCGCCACCGCCGCACGGACGGAAAGTTGATCGCGATGGTGGGCGGCGGCGCTCGCCACGACGGCACTCTCCGCGTCCGACATTTCAGAAAGCTGGGAAATATATTTTCGCGCAAGCGCGGTCAGCGCCGGCTTCGTTTCGGCGGAAATGGCAAAAAAGCTCGGGAATTGCGAATCCGAGCGCTGCGCCTTTGCCGCAATTTTCTTTCCGGGGCCGACCACGACATGGGCGTTGGTGCCGCCAAATCCGAAAGAGTTTACGCCAGCGCATAGTTGTTCGGTGTTCGGAAGCAGCAGGGACTGGCTGCAAACCGCGAGATTGAGCTCGTCAAATTCAATGTTCGGGTTCGGCTTGTTGAAGTTCACGTTCGCCGGAAGGATACCGTGGTTGAGGGCAAGCAGCGCCTTGAGCAATCCGGCAAGGCCCGAAGCGGGCTCCAGGTGACCAATATTTGTCTTCACCGATCCAATTGGCAGCGGCTGCGCCCGGTTTCGACCGAGGCTGCGACCGATCGCCATGGCTTCCACCGGGTCGCCGGCCGGCGTGCCCGTCCCGTGCGCTTCGATAAATGCCAACCGATTGGGGTCGATCCCGGCGCGCGAATAGACGCGGTCGAGCAGGCGCTCTTGCGAGCCTTCGGACGGCAGCGAAATGCCATTGGTGTGGCCATCCGAATTAACATCGGTCGCCAAGATCATCCCGCGGATCGGGTTGCTGTCCTGATGCGCCAACGACGCCTTGCGCAGCACCAAGGCGACGCCGCCTTCCGCGCGCACGAAGCCGTCGGCGTCGTCAGAAAATGCGCGGCACAGACCGGTCGGCGAGAGCATCATCGCCTGCGAGAACAGGACGAAGGGGGCAGCGCTGGCGAGAACATTCACGCCGCCGACGATCGCGGTATCGATCCGCCCGCTGTGCAATGCCTCGACGGCTTGATTGAGTGCGACGAGCGACGACGAGCAGGCGGTATCGACCGTGATGCTCGGCCCGTGCAAATCGAACGCGTAGGAAACGCGGTTAGCGATCACCGCCAGCGAAATTCCGGTCGCAAAATGGGAGTCCGCCGCGGCGAGATCGCCATAAAGCGAATGGGCGTATTCGGTCATCGACGCGCCGACGTAGACGCCGATTTCCTTGCCGGCCACCGAGGAGGGGCGGATGCCGGCGTCTTCCAAGGCTTCCCAGGCGAGCTGAAGCATGATCCGTTGCTGCGGATCCATCTGCTCGGCTTCGCGCGGCGAAATGCCGAAGACGCTTGGATCGAAGCCCCAAATATCGTCGATGATGCCGGCGGCCCA
>JBOHII010000444.1:0-4558 GCA_050725955.1 Pseudolabrys sp.
TTTGTAAGGCGAGTGATCAAGTCGAGTACCAATACAATGCCGAAACGGAACGGCGCCGTGGCGCCATTTGTGAAAGTAATGTCAATGAATGTTCTCACCGTGACGCGTCACGCGGTCCTGGCAGCAATTGCAACGTCCCTGCTCTCGAGCTGCGCGACATGGGACCGGCTAACGAATGTCGGTCAGCAGCCCGCACTGTCCTCGGTCGACAATCCGACGGCACGTCCAGGCTACAAACCAGTGCAAATGCCGATGCCGGCGGCGCAACCGGCCGCGTACAATCCAAATTCGCTTTGGCGCAATGGCTCGCGCGCTTTCTTCAAGGACCAGCGCGCGCACCAGATCGGCGACATCCTCACCGTGCAGGTCAACATCACCGACAAGGCGGCCATCGCCAACGAGACCCAGCGCAGCCGCACCAACACCGAGGATTCCGGCGTCACCGATTTCCTCGGCAGCAAGCTGATCAAGAATCCGGCGAGCGCGATCCTGCCGGGGCGCATTTTGACCGCCGATTCCACCTCTTCGAGCGACGGCAAGGGCTCGGTCAACCGGCAGGAGGCGTTGCAGACCAACGTCGCCGCGGTGGTGACGCAGGTGCTGCCGAACGGCAACCTGGTGGTCGAGGGCAAGCAGGAGATCCGCGTCAATTTCGAGATTCGCGAACTGATCGTCGCCGGCATCGTGCGGCCGGAGGACATCCAGAGCGACAACCCCCTCGATTCGAGCACGATCGCGCAGGCGCGCATCGCCTATGGCGGGCGCGGCCAGATTACCGACGTGCAACAGCCGCGTTACGGCCAACAGGTGCTGGACGTGGTGCTGCCGTTCTAGGTTCCCCTCTTTCCGCTTGCGGGGAGTGGGTGACTTTCGAGCCAAGCGAGGAAACCGGGTAAGGGGGCGTATCGGTTCAGCAAGGCGTATCCCCTCCCCGCAAGTTGCGTTTGTGCGGCCCGCCCGGTATGGGCGAGGCGGTTTGTATGAGCTCCCGCGCCGTTTTTCGCATCGCGCGAGCGTAGACGGCGTCAACGACGCGGCCTCCGGCAGCTCCCCAGCCGGGGGCCGCGTGCGTTTTGTCGGATGCCGGCAGCGTTATAAAATTTCGATAAACATGATTACGGACGGATTGCCGACGCCCTCGGCGTTGTCGGATGATACCCGCAAGGGCGACATACTCTGGGAGAGATCGAATGAAAAAGCTCGTCGCTTTTGCGTTCGCCATCGGCTTGGGCGTGTCGGCGGCGGCGGCGCAAGCCCTGCCGCTTGTGCCAGATCGAGCTGCTACGGGAATGATCATTCAAGTCGCCGGTGGCTGCGGCATCGGCTGGCATCGCGGACCGTTGGGCGGATGCCGCCGCAACGGCTGGTATGGCGGACGATATTGGGGACCGGCGCGGGTTGCGGGTCCCTGCTTTGGCCGCGGCTGGCACCGGGCCTGCAACGGCTACGGACGCTGCTGGCGAGTTTGCAACTAACGCTTCGCTAGCCAACCGCACGACATGGGCTTGTTGCGCGAAGCGGGCGCGAGCGCAGACGTCATCGACCACGCGGCCTCCGGATGCTCCCCGGCCGGAGGCCGCGGGCGTTAGGCGCCAGGCTTTCTATTTCCAACTAGATACGCCGCCTGATGTCCTGATCGGGGGTAAAGCCGACACCGCTCGGCCATCGCGGAATGTTCGCTCGTGACCCACAGCAAGACGTTATAAACAAGGCATAAATCGACTGCGAAAGTACATTTTTGGTTTCCCGTTACTTTGAAGTTGTTGCAGCCAATTGAGAACAGTGCCTACTTTGAACGCAGGCGGCGTTCGGGTTGGGGGCGCACGGAACGTCGCAGATATTTCATAACGTTCTCGATGCCTCTTGCGGGTGTTTATGGCGCTTCAAGCTCCTGCGATCTCCAGCGCAAATCTTGCGCGCGCCGACTCGTCCAGGCTGACAATCTGGCTACGCGGCATCGGCGTGCGCCAGGTCCGGCTCGCCTGCGGACTGGTGATGTTCGCCTATATCTTCTCGCATTTCTTCAACCACGCGCTCGGCAACGTCTCTTTCCCCGTGATGGAATGGTGGCGCGTGCACGTCCACGTGTGGTGGTGGCGCATCCCCATCGTCAACGCCACGCTTTATACAGCGGCGGTCATTCATTTTTCGCTGGGGCTGTGGGCGGTCTATCAACGGCGACATTTCCGCTACACCGCGATTGAAATTACCCAACTGCTGTTAGGGCTGAGCATCCCGCTCTGGCTCGCCGAGCATTTTGCGGCCGTTCGCGTGGCCGGCCTGTTGTTCGGTCGTCCACCCGCCGCCTACGGCAATGTCTTTCTGGCCTATTGGGTCGGGCGCCCGCACATGGAGTGGGTCCAGTTCATCTTGCTGACGATTGCCTGGACGCATGCCTGCATCGGCCTTTACTTCTGGCTGCGGCTCAGGCCGTCCTTCAAATGGACTTGGCCGATTTTGTTCGCCATTGCCGTGCTAATGCCGTCGTTCGCGATGGTCGGCACCATTCACGGCGCGCGCGAGGTGATCGCGCACGCCAAAGACCCACAGTGGCGCAAACAGAATCTGCAGCCGCTCATCCCGCCACCAAAGCGCAAGGTCATTAATGCGGTCACGCTCTTCTATTTCCCCGTTTTCTATGGCTGCGCGTTTATCTTCGTGTTCGCGGCGCGCGGCGTGCGCACATTGCGCGAGCGCCGCCGCGGTACGTTTGCCATTACCTATCCGAGCCGGCAGGTGCGCGTTCCGAAGGGCGTGAGCGTGCTGGAGGCGAGCCTGCGCTACAAGGTGCCGCATGCCAGCGTCTGCGGCGGGCGCGCGCGCTGCTCCACCTGCCGCGTGCGCGTAGTGAGCGACCGCTTCGTCTTGCCGCCGCCGTCGGGACGCGAAGCCTTTGTGCTCAAACGCGTGGGCGTGAGCTCCGATCCGTCGATCAGGCTCGCCTGCCAGTTGCGGCCGAAGACCGACATCTCGGTCATTCCGATTTTGCCGCCGCATATCGGCGCCGATTTCGTGCGCAACCGGCAGCGCGTCAATATCGGCGAGGAACGCTATCTCGTCAGCATGTTCGTCGATATGCGCGGCTCGACCACGTTGTCGGAGGCGCGGTTGCCCTTCGATATCGTTTTCCTGATCAACCGGTTCGTCGATACCGTCTCACGCGGGATCACTGAAGCGGGCGGACAACCCAATCAATTCATTGGCGACGGCGTGCTTGCGCTGTTCGGGCTAAGATGCGATCGCGAAACGGCATGCCGGCAGGCGCTGCAAGCCGCCGCGCTGATCGCCTCGAACATCGCTCATCTTAATCATCAGTTTGCCACCGAAGTGCGCGATCCGATCCAATACGGCATCGGCATCAATGCCGGTGACGTCATCATCGGCGACATCGGCTTCCGCGGCCACACCGTGTTCACCGCGCTCGGCGACTCTGTCAATGTCGCCGCCCGGCTGCAGGACATGAGCAAGGCCCTCGACTGCAAGGTTGTGGTTTCCGAGGAAGTCTGCCAGCGCGCGGGCATTCCGACTGACGCACTTATGCGGACGCAGGTTGAAATTCGCGGCCACGCCGAGCCGATGATAGTTCGGACCGAGGTGGACCCAACGGTCCTGGCGAGCCTTTTGGCCCCCATCCCATCGGATTCGTCGCCCGAAGAACTCGCCGGGTAGCGAAGTTACGTCGTCGGATTGATTACCAAGTCTTCATGTTTGGGCCGAATTGCCGACGCAATCGCCTGGCAACCATCTAAAACGAAATGCGTTTCTCTTAAGCGGGCGACCTATTTCGGTCGTGGCCGGACCATCGTTGACCTTCGGGCGAAAGCCTATTGGCAGCGCCAATCGAGAGAGGCTGAGACATGAATGCGACGGCGAGAGCCGCATTGAGCAAAGTTCCGGAGGTCACTCTGACCTTTTGGATCGTCAAGATCGCGGCGACGACGTTGGGCGAAACCGGCGGCGATTCGGTAACGATGACGTGGCTGCACGCGGATCAGAACGCCCACAATGGCGGGTATTTGATCGGCACCGCGATATTTCTGACGCTCTTGGTCGCGTTTGTCATCTGGCAAATCGTCGCGAAAAGGTTCCATCCCTTCCTGTATTGGACGACCATTGCTGCCTCGACTATGTTCGGCACAACAATGGCGGACTTTGCCGACCGCTCACTTGGTATCGGTTACACCGGCGGCTCGACGCTTTTGTTCGTCTGCCTAACGACCGTCCTTGGCCTCTGGTACTGGTCGGAGCGCACGATATCCGTCAACACAGTTGCTACGCCCAAAGTCGAGGCTTTCTATTGGGCGGCGATCACATTCTCGCAAACGCTCGGCACTGCGCTTGGCGACTGGCTCGCTGATACTGGTGGCCTCGGATATGAAGGCGGCGCGCTCGTGTTCGGCGCGGGCCTCGTGGTGCTTGCGGCCGCCTATTACTGGACGAATGTTTCGCGCGTCGGCCTATTTTGGGCCGCGTTCATTCTGACTCGCCCGCTTGGGGCAACGGTTGGTGACCTCCTCGACAAACCGGTTAGTCATGGCGGGCTCGACCTGAGCCGCCC
>JBOHII010000445.1:0-5738 GCA_050725955.1 Pseudolabrys sp.
GCAGTAGGCCGCAAGAAGACGAAGGTTACGACCCCGGCTTCCAAGCTGCGCGCTCGCGTTCTTGATGTCCTTCAGTCCGAAGGCTACATCCGCGGATACACGCAGAGTGAATTCGTGAACGGCAAGGCCGAGATCGAAATCGAACTGAAGTACTACGAAGGTGTTCCGGTTATCCGTGAGATCAGCCGCGTATCGAAGCCTGGCCGTCGCGTTTACGTATCGGTCAAGTCGATCCCGCAGGTCGCGAACGGCCTCGGCATCTCGATCCTCTCCACGCCGAAGGGCGTGATGGCCGATCACGCCGCCCGCGACGCCAATGTCGGCGGCGAAATCATTTGTACGGTGTTTTAATGTCGCGCATAGGCAATAAAGCGGTTGCCATCCCGTCCGGCGTCACCGCCAACGTGGAAGGGCAGACCGTAAAGGTGAAGGGCCCGAAGGGCGCCATGCAGGTCGTGCTGCATGACGACGTGGTGGCCAAGATGGACAAAAGCGGGATCAAGCTCGATCCGCGCTCCGAGAGCAAGCGCGCGCGTTCGCAGTGGGGGACGTCGCGCACGCTCGTCGCCAATCTGGTTTCCGGCGTGACCGAGGGTTTCGAGGAAAAGCTCGAGATCACCGGCGTCGGCTTCCGCGCCGCGGTGCAGGGCAAGGCGCTGAACCTGCAGCTTGGCTTTAGCCACGACGTGAATTTCGCCATCCCGCAGGGCATCGCCATTGCGACGCCGAAGCCGACGGAGATCGTGGTGACCGGCATGGACAAGCAGCAGGTCGGCCAGGTCGCCGCCGAAATCCGCGGCTTCCGCCCGCCCGAACCCTACAAGGGCAAGGGCGTGAAATATGCCGGCGAATATATCTTCCGCAAGGAAGGGAAGAAGAAATGAGCGGCTGGCGCCCGGACAAATCGCTCCGCGCGGGCGAATGGATTATTTTCCCGGGCCGCGGCCGGCCGCCGCTGCGCGGGCCGGTATTTGCCGGCGGCTTCGGCGTCGAAAACGAAGCGCCCGAATATTCGCGCAAGATCCGCAAATTGCTGCGCGCGGTCGTCGCATTCAGCGCGCGCGGCAGGAAGAAGTAGGAGACCGGCGATGTCGAGATTAAGCGATCGGACTGCGCGACGGACGGCGACCGTGCGCCGCAACGTCAAGCTCGCCGCCGGCACCAGCGGCCGCGCGCGGCTATCGGTGTTCCGTTCGTCCAAGCACATCTACGCCCAGCTCATCGACGACAACAAGGGCGAGACTCTGGTGGCCGCGTCGTCGCTGGAAAAGGCGCTGCGCGAAAGCGCCAAAACCGGCGCCAATATCGACGCCGCCAAGTCGGTCGGCAAGTTGATCGCCGAACGTGCCAAGGAAAAAGGGATCAAGGACGTCGTGTTTGACCGCGGCGGCTATCTCTATCACGGACGCGTCAAGGCGCTGGCCGATGCCGCGCGTGAAGGCGGCCTTAACTTCTAACGGAGCGCATCATCCCGAAAAGTGGGAACCGGTTTTCGGATAAGATGATGCGCAAAAATGGATTGAACGTCTATGGCACATGAACCCCGACGAGAGCCGCGCCGAGACCGTGAACGCGGCGGCCGCGATGAGCGCGATAGCGAGTTCACCGACAAGCTGGTGCACATCAATCGCGTCGCCAAGGTGGTCAAGGGCGGCCGGCGTTTTGCCTTCGCCGCGCTGGTGATCGTCGGCGACCAGAAAGGCCGCGCCGGCTACGGCCACGGCAAGGCGCGCGAAGTACCGGAAGCGATCCGCAAGGCGACCGATGCCGCCAAGCGCTCGCTCACCCGCGTGCCGCTGCGCGAAGGCCGCACGCTGCATCATGACGTGCTCGGCCGCCACGGCGCCGGCAAGGTATTCTTGCGCGCGGCGCCTCCGGGAACCGGCATCATCGCCGGCGGCCCGATGCGCGCGGTGTTCGAGACGCTGGGCATCCAGGACGTGGTGGCGAAATCGCTCGGCTCGTCCAATCCCTATAACGTGGTGCGCGCGACCTTCGACGCCCTCACGCACCAGGATTCGCCGCGCTCGGTCGCGGCCCGCCGCAACATCAAGGTCTCCACGCTGCAGTCGCGCCGCCGCGAAGGCGACGCCGAGCCGGCGGCCGACTGAGGATCAAGCCAATGGCCGAAGCAAAAAAGACCATCAAGGTCGAACAGATCGCGAGCCCGCTGCGCCGTCATCACGATCAGCGCGAGACTTTGGTCGGACTCGGGCTGAACAAGATCGGCCGTACCCGCGACCTGCCGGATACGCCCTCGACGCGCGGCATGATCCGCAAGCTGCGCCATCTCGTACGCGTGGTCGGCGACGCGAAGTAAAAGGACGACTG
Source organism: Pseudolabrys sp. (assembly GCA_050725955.1). Taxonomy (GTDB): domain Bacteria; phylum Pseudomonadota; class Alphaproteobacteria; order Rhizobiales; family Xanthobacteraceae; genus Pseudolabrys. The sequence goes on from JBOHII010000445.1 coordinate 2,332, forward strand.
CCATGAAACTTAACCAGATCGCCGACCGGCCAGGCGCCCGCAAGAATCGCTTGCGCATCGGCCGCGGCATCGGCTCCGGCATGGGCAAGACCGGCGGCCGCGGCGGCAAGGGCCAGACTGCGCGCTCGGGCGTGCGCATCAAGGGATTCGAAGGCGGCCAGATGCCGCTGCATCGGCGCCTGCCCAAGCGCGGCTTCCGCAACTCGCCCTTCGCGATCAAGCTCAACGAAACCAATATCGGCAAGGTGCAAGCGGCAATCGACGCCGGCCTGATCGATGTCGGTAGCCCAGTCGACGTCGCGGCCATGGTCAAGGCCGGCCTGATGCGGCGCGCCAAGGCCGGCGTCAAGCTGCTCGGCGACGGGGAACTCAAGAGCAAGGTCGACTTCGCGGTCTACCGGGCGTCGAAATCGGCGGTGGCGGCGGTCGAGAAGGCCGGCGGTAGCGTGAAAATCCTTGCCGCGCCGAAGGAAGTCGACGCCGAGCCGAGGGGTAAGAACAAGCGCATGGCGCTGGAAGCGGCCAAGGGCGGGGATAAAGGCGGCAAGCCGAAGGCCGGCAAGGCCAAGGCGGAAGCCGCCGAGGGCGAGCCGAAAACCGAATAAGTCCTCTCTGTGTCATCGCCCGCAGGCGGCGGGCGATCCAGTAACCTCGGACTTCCGGTTGGAAACTCCTAGCTTATCTAGAGGACCGTGGTTGCTGGATGCTCCGCATTTGCGGGGCATGACCAAAAGTGGGGCCGAAGGAGCGAGCGATGGTTTCGGCAGCGGAACAATTAGCGGCCAATCTCAACTTCGGGGCCCTCGCCAAGGCCGAAGAACTCAAAAAACGCATCTGGTTCACGGTAGGCGCGCTGATCGTCTATCGGCTCGGCACTTACATTCCGCTGCCCGGCATCGATCCGGGCGCCTGGGAGCAGATCTTCAACACCCAGGCCGGCGGCATCCTCGGCATGTTCAACATGTTCTCCGGCGGCGGCATCCACCGGATGGCGATCTTCGCGCTCAATATCATGCCCTACATCTCGGCCTCGATCATCATCCAGCTGATGACGACCGTCTCGCCCACGCTCGAAGCGCTCAAGAAGGAAGGCGAGCAGGGGCGCAAGATCATGAACCAGTACACCCGCTATATCACCGTGTTCCTCGCCTTCTTCCAGGCCTATGGCATTGCGATCGGCCTGGAAGGCGCCGGCAGCGTGGTCACCGATCCAGGCTGGTTCTTCCGCATCTCCACCGCGGTCACGCTGACCGGCGGCACCATGTTCCTGATGTGGCTGGGTGAGCAGATCACTTCGCGTGGCATCGGCAACGGCATTTCGCTGATCATTTTGTCCGGCATCGTGGCGCAACTGCCATCGGCAATCGCCGGCACCTTGGAACTCGGCCGGCAGGGCGCTTTGTCCACCGGCTTGATTCTCGCGGTCATTGCGATGGCAGTGGCGGTCATCGCCTTCATCGTATTCATGGAACGCGCGCAGCGCCGTCTGCTGATCCAATATCCAAAACGGCAAGTCGGCAACCGCATGTTCGAGGGTCAGTCCTCGCACCTTCCGCTCAAGCTCAATACCTCGGGCGTGATCCCGCCGATCTTTGCCTCCTCGTTGCTGCTGTTGCCGACCACGGTGGCCAATTTCAACGCCGGCAGCGGGCCAGGCTGGCTGACCACGGTCACGACTTTGCTCGGCCACGGCCGGCCGCTGTTTCTGATCCTCTATATCGCGCTGATCGTCTTCTTCACATTCTTCTACACCGCGATCGTGTTCAACCCGACCGAGACCGCGGACAACCTGAAGAAGCACGGTGGCTTCATTCCGGGCATAAGACCGGGTGAGCGCACGGCGGAATATATCGACTATGTGCTCTCGCGCATCACCGTGCTCGGCGCGCTTTATCTCGCCATCGTCTGCCTGATCCCGGAAATCCTGATTTCCTACGCGGCCGTGCCGTTTTATTTCGGCGGCACATCGCTGCTCATTGTGGTCAGCGTCACCATGGATACCGTGGCGCAGATCCAAGGCTATCTGCTGGCGCATCAATATGAAGGCTTGATCAAGCGTTCGAAGTTGCGGGGGCGCAATCGATGAGACTGATCCTGCTCGGCCCGCCGGGGGCGGGGAAGGGCACGCAAGCGCAGCGCCTGATCCAGAAATACGGCATCGTTCAACTCTCCACCGGCGACATGCTGCGGGCCGCGGTTGCGGCCGGCTCAGCCGTAGGCCTGCGCGCCAAAAGCATCATGGATGCCGGAAAGCTGGTGCCCGATGACGTGGTGGTGGCGATCATCGCCGATCGCATCGGCCAGCCCGACGCCGCGAAGGGCTTTGTGCTCGACGGTTTCCCGCGCACGGTGCCGCAGGCGCAGGCGCTCGACCGCCTGCTGGCCGAGCGCGGCCTCAAGCTCGATGGCGTCATCGAGTTGAAGGTGGACGAGGGCATCCTGCTCAAGCGTATCGAAAATCGTGTGGCCGAAATGACCGCCCGCGGCGAAAAGCTGCGCGCCGACGACAATCCGGAGGTGCTCAAGGGACGGCTCGAGGCCTACCGGGCCCAGACCGCGCCGCTCGCCAGCTACTATGCCGGCAAAGGCGTGCTCAAGACCGTCGACGGCATGGCGCCGATCGACGCCGTCACCGCGGCCATCGACCGAATCCTGGGTTCCGGCAAGGGCGGGGACGGCCAGCCGGCCCCAAAAACAGGCCGGGACAGCGCCAATCGCTTAGCCGGCGGAGGTTGACGAAGGCGCGATGAATCCCTTAATAAGCTGCGCATTCAGGAGTTTGACGCGATGCCGGGCCCCAGACCACCGGGGAAAGGCGTCGTGTTACGCTTTGCGCTATCCCCTTCCAGGGACACAAGAATTCGGCGCGTTCCGCGCGGCCGGGCGATAACAGAAGAGGTAATCCGTGGCTCGTATCGCGGGCGTCAATCTACCCACCAACAAGCGCGTCGTCATCGCGCTCCAGTACATCCATGGCATTGGGTCCACAAAGGCCCATGAGATCATGGAGAAGGTTAACCTGCCGCAGGAGCGGCGGGTGTCGCAATTAACCGATGCCGAAGTGTTGCAGATTCGCGAAATGATCGACCGCGACTACATCGTCGAGGGCGATCTGCGCCGCGAAGTGGCGATGAATATCAAGCGCCTGATGGATCTCGGCTGTTACCGGGGCCTGCGTCACCGCAAAGGTCTGCCGGTGCGCGGTCAGCGCACCCATACCAATGCGCGCACCCGCCAGGGCCCTGCCAAGACCATCGCCGGCAAGAAAAAGACGCCGACACCGCAGTAATGACAGGAATTGCCCGCGCCTGACGGCTGCGGGCCTCGAAAGGATCGAGAATGGGTAAAGAAGCCACCCGCGTACGCCGGCGCGAGCGCAAGAACATCGCGTCGGGCGTGGCGCATGT
>JBOHII010000446.1:0-10086 GCA_050725955.1 Pseudolabrys sp.
GAGGAGATGAGACGATGGACAAGATTCAAATGACGGCCGCCGGCTATGCCACGCTCGAAGCCGAGCTCAAGCACTGCCAGCAGGTGGAGCGGCCCCGCATCATCCAGCAGATCACCGAGGCGCGCACGCACGGCGACCTGTCGGAGAATGCCGAATATCACGCCGCCAAGGAGGCGCAATCGCACAACGAGGGCCGCATCGCCGAGTTGGAGGACAAGCTCGCGCGCGCCGACGTGATCGACGTGTCTAAGCTCTCGGGCGACAGCATTACGTTCGGTGCGACGGTGACGCTCGTCGACGAGGACACCGACGAGAAGAAGGTGTGGCAGATCGTCGGCGAGCCGGAAGCCAATGCGAAAGCCGGCAAGATTTCCATCACCTCGCCGCTGGCACGGGCGCTGATCGGCAAGGCCAAGGGCGCGCAGGTCGAGGTCAACACGCCCGGCGGCGCCAAGGCCTATGAGGTAAAGAAGGTGGAGTGGAAGTAGACGCCGCCGTGCAGGTGCACGCTGCGTCGTTCGCAAACATCGGCAAATGAAAACCCCGGGCCATGACCCGGGGTTTTCATTTTGTCACGCGCGGGTTCCGCTCGTCTCGCCATGACATCTTCACGGCGCCAGCAAACAAAAGGCCAAGTTCCGATTGAAGCTTGGCTCGGTCGGGGGAAACCATAAGGAGACGATCATGGCGAAACCAATTCCCGACGGCTATCACTCGGTCACACCTTATCTCACGGTGCGCGGCGCGACGAAAGCCATCGACTTTCTCAAAAACGCCTTCGGCGCCAAGCTGCCGCACGAGGCGATCAAGCGGCCGGACGGAGCGATCATGCATGCGCAGGTTCTCATCGGCGATTCCCACATCATGATTGCCGAGGAAAGCGATATGGCGCCGCCGACCACGTCCACGCTCTATCTTTATGTGCCGAACGTGGACAGCGTGTACCAGCAGGCCGTCAAAGCCGGCGGCAAGACCATCATGGAGCCGACGGACATGTTCTACGGCGACCGCAGCGGCGGCGTGAAAGATCCATCCGGCAACACCTGGTTCATCGCGACGCACAAGGAAGACGTGACGCCGCAGGAACTGCAAACGCGCGCCGACGATTTTATCAAGCAGCGGAAAAGTCGCGCGGCCTGACGCGCAGGCCTTCGGAGCATCGCCTCAAGCGCGGGCGCCGTCGATAATCTCGCGCAAATAGGCGACGTGTTCGGAAAATGCGCGGCGGCCGGCCGGGCTCATGCGCACGCGCGTTTGCGGCTTGCGCTCCTCGAAGCGCTTCTCGATCACGATGTAACCCGCCTTCTCGAGCGTCTCCAGATGAGCGCCGAGATTGCCGTCGGTTGCTCCGACCAGCGACTTGAGACGGGTGAACTCGATCGCCGCATTTTTTGCCGTGGGCGTAGTGAGCGCCGCCATGATGCGCAGCCGCACGGCCTGATGGATCACGTCGTTGCCGTTCATCGCGTCACCCCGCGGTTATAAAGCCAGAGCCCGCCGACGATGTAGGTGCCGCTTTGCACCGCAGCCATGCCGACAGTCAGCCAAGGTTCGGCTTGGAAGGCAGCGGCCGTGATCAGCGCGAGACCGGCGAAGCCGAGAACGATGAATGCACGGCCGATCCAGATGCCGGCGAGAATCATGCACAGCAGAAAAAGCGATGCTTCGAACGATTCGATCAGCCGCGCCGGCACGATCGGCCCAAGGAGATGGCTCCACACCGCGCCAAAAACCGCGACAACCAGCATGGCCCAGACGAGACGCCAGCTACGTGCTTCGCGTGAGCGTTCACGCAGCCGCCAGCCGACGATGGCAGCGGTCAAAAGACAGCCCAAGGCGTCGATTGCAAGCCAGCTCGTGCCAGCCGTCTCCGGCGCATACCAGGCAATGGCGTAGCCGCAGGCGATGAGCACGCCCCACATCACGAAAATCAGGCCGGCACCGCCGTAATAGACAGCCTCCCGCGTCCGCCGCTCGACTGCCGCGATATCCTGCAGCGCTGTCGCCGCATCGCCCGGAGTAATGGTCATGGCAACTCCCCTTTCCTGACAGGTTTGCGCTCGATTTGTGCTCTGTAACACAGAGTACTCTGTAGGTCAAGAGCCGTGTGGCATTATGCGATGCGCCGCGACCTGCGAGGCGCCGGCTGCGCGGCCCCATTCGGGATGGCCGGGACCAGCCCAGCCATGACAATGTATGAGCGATCGCCAAACGATCGGGGAGACACACAATATGAGCCAGCAATTGATCCCGGCCGCGGACATTCTCAAGGCCTGCGAAGGCATGCTGCGCAAGCAGCTCTATGCGGTGTTCACCAAGCCGACGCGCGGCATGGAGCCGGTGATGGCGGCGATCGAGGAGCACCTCAAATTCCAGATCGAGCTTGAACGGCGCGGCATCATGTTCGGCGCCGGTCCGTTCTGGAACGACGCGGAAGACGCCTGGGAAGGCGAAGGCATGGTCATCATCCGCGCCGCTTCGCTCGCCGAGGCCAAGGCGATCGCCGCCTCCGACCCGATGCACAAATGCGGTGCGCGCAGTTTCACCGTGCGGCCGTGGCTGCTCAACGAGGGCACCCTCACCGTCAAGCTGACCTATTCCGACGGCAAGCGCGAAATCGTCTGACGCACGGCGGCGGGCGGCCGCTGCCGTCAGCTTTAACCTTACTTGGTCAGGTTACTCCGCGGATCGAATGGCCGCTGCGGTGGCGCGCGGCTACAGATGCCGCCATTCCAATCAATGGCCGGATGATCCGCTTTGAAACCGATGCGACTTGTCTTTGCGCGATTGTTCCCGACGCTCCGCCGCTTTCGCGGCGAAAGGCACGGCAACATCGCCGTCACCTTTGCGCTGACCGCCATCCCGATGATCGGCTTTATCGGCGGCGCGGTTGAGTATAACCAAGCGGTTTCGGTCAAGACGGATTTACAGGCCGCGCTCGATTCGACCGCGCTCACGCTGGCGCGGGAAGCCGCCACCGTTTCCGCCGCGCAGCTGCAGACCGATGCCGCGAGTTTCTTCGGCGCGACGTTCAATCGGCCGGAAGCCAAGAACGTCCAGGTCGACGCCACCTATTCCGCCAACGGCGGCTCCAGCATCACGATCAAGGGCTCGGCAACGGTTGCGACCCATTTCGCCGCGCTCGTCGGCTTCAACAGTTTCACCGTCACCGGCGCTGCGACGACCAAATGGAGCTCGGCGCGACTGCGGGTGGCGCTGGTGCTCGACAATACCGGGTCGATGGCCGATCACGGCAAGCTCGGCACGCTGAAGACCGCCACGGCCAATTTGTTGACGCAACTGCAATCGGTGGCGGCGGTCCCTGAAGACGTTTATGTGTCGATCGTTCCTTTCGTCAAAGACGTCAATCTCAATCCGATGAATTACGCCGCGTCGTGGATCGATTGGACCGATTGGAACGCCAATAACGGGACCTGCAGCAAGAAAAGCCACAACGGCTCGGCCACCACGCAAAGCGCCTGCAGCGGAACCTGGACGCATGACAACCACAACAGCTGGAACGGCTGCGTCGTCGACCGCGGCCGCTCGACCGGGCCCGATCCGGGCAACTACGACACCAATGTCGTCGTCCCGACGACGAGCAACAATTCCACCCTGTTTTCCGCCGAACAGTATTCCTCCTGCCCGCAGCCCGCGATGGGCCTGAGTTACGACTGGTCGGGCATGAACCGGCTGGTCAACAACATGTCGGCGGTCGGCAATACCAACCAGGCCATAGGCCTTGCGCTCGGCTGGATGTCACTGACCGGCGGCGGGCCGTTCACGGCGCCGGCCAAGGACTCCAACTACACTTATTCACAGAACATCATTCTCCTGTCGGACGGCCTGAACACCCAGGACCGCTGGTACACCAGCGCCAGCTCGATCGACGCGCGCCAGCAGATGACCTGCAACAACATCAAGGCCGCGGGCATCACGCTCTACACGATCCAGGTCAATACCGACGGCGGTCAGACCTCCACGCTTTTAAAGAACTGCGCCAGCAGCTCGGACAAGTTCTTCCTGTTGACGTCGGCCGACCAAATCCTGCCGACCTTCAATTCGATCGGCGCCAATCTCAGCAAGCTCTATATCGCGCGATGAATTTGCGACGGGCGCCGCCGTTGCTTGGACAGGAATAGCGTTAGCCACGAAAAGTAATGTTACCGGCAGGAAGCGCTGGCCGCTCAAAAAGCGACCGCTTAAAAACGATGGACGTTAACTTTGGGGAACTGCGATGAAGACATTGGGACGTTTTGCAAGGGACGAATCGGCTGCCACCGCCATTGAATACTGCCTGATCGCAAGTCTTATCTCGATTGCGGTCATCGTTGGTGTCAACGGCGTCGGCGCCACACTCACCGCAACCTATACGGCGATTTCCACCGCGCTCAAATGAGCGGCACGCCGGCTGTTGCCGGCTGCAAGGCAAGTCTGAATGGCCGTAATGCGGCGCCGAGCCGGCATCGCTACGCCTCCATCCGGGAGGCTCATCGCGCCTGCGCGGGCTTGGTTTGGAAATTGAAAGAAAGTGGGAATTGGCAGCCATGCTTGATCGTCACCGCCATCGCGCGCTGAGAATCGTTGTGTTCAGCGCCGACGCCGAGCTCGCGCAGGCAGCGCGCGCGGCGTTCGATGCCGATGCGCGATTCAAACTCGCGGTGGTCGAGAATTGGCTGGACGCCGGGCAGGCAGGCATCGAGACCGGCCGCGCCGCCGTCGTGATCGTCGACCTGAACAGAGCCGAACAGAGAGAATTGTCCGGCCTTCAGCAGCTGATGAGCAAGCTCAGCCACCGGATTCCGGTCATCGCGGTGTTGCAGGATTTCAACGAAACGCTGGCTCGAAACTTGGTGCAAATGCGCGTCGCCGACCTTTTGGTGAAGCCGGTGACGCCCGGCGAGCTCGCCCGTGTCTGCTTCAGGATCGCGCAAATCGCCAGCGGCGGCGACATCAAGGAGAGCAATATCTTCACGTTTTTGTCGGTGGCCGGCGGCGTCGGGGCCACCACGCTGGCGATCCAATCGGCGATGACGCTGCTCAACACCAACGCCCGCAAAAATCCGTCGACCTGCCTCGTCGACCTCAATTTCAACCGCGGCGCCAGCGCGGCCTATCTCGATCTTGAGCCGTTGCTCGACCTGCGGGAGATCGAACCCAACCCCGAGCGGCTCGACCGGAAATTGCTCGAAGGCATGGTGTCACATCATTCGAGCGGGCTCGCGGTCGTCGCGACGGCGAATTATCCGGCCGAGTTGCGCCACGTCGACGAGAATATCGTCATGCGGCTGCTTAACGTCGTGTGCCAAAGCTTCGACCACGTCGTCATCGACATGCCGAGAGAGTGGCAGCCGTGGTCCGACAACGTGTTGCGCGGGTCGAATAGACTGTTCCTGGTCAGTGAAATGACGGTACCGGGGGTGCAGGCCGCCAAGCATTTCGCCGCCGTGCTCGCCGACCGCCTGGCCCAGGGGCCGCGCCCGAAGGTGATCGTCAACCGCTTCGAACGGCGGTTTTTCACGCCGGGATTGCACCGCCGCGATCTCATCCGTGCCCTCGGCGACGCCTTCGCCGGCACCGTTCCCTACAACCACCGGCTTGTGCGCGAGGCGATCGACCGTGGCTTGCCGCTCGACGACGTGCGGGAAAAAAGCAACGTCGCGGTCGCAATCAAGAAGCTGATCCTGACGCGCGCGAGTTCTAAATCACGGTCTTCGCTGCGGTCGTTCGCCCGCGGCGGGCTGAACCTGAGCTGGGCCCGGCGATAGCATGTGCCGGTCACGCGCCAACAAGTCCTTTTTGCAGTTGCGTCTCGGGTCGCGCTTCGGGAAAAGCCATGCTTTATCGCTTTCCCGTTAAGACGCCCCTCGCAGCGGACCCGAACGCAGCAGCCAAACGCCACACAACGGTATTTGCCGCCGAGGCCGGAAACGCCGCCACGCTTGCCCCGGCGCCGGACGCCGATCGGAGCAAGTCGCCGTTGAGCGTGAAACTGCTCGACGCCAAGGTGCGGCTGCACCAGCGCCTGATCGAGGAAATCAATCTTTCGGCGCTCGAGAAGATGCCGGAGAATCTGATCCGCCAGCACGTCGCCGAACTGGTCTCGCAATATGTCGCGGCCGAGCGGCTGGTGCTCAACGCACAGGAACTCGACGAATTCATTACCGAGATTCTCAACGAGATGACGGGGCTGGGCTCGATCGAGCCGCTGCTGCAGGACCCGACGGTCGGCGACATCATGATCAACGGCCACGACTGCGTTTACGTCGAACGCGCGGGCATGATCGAGCGCACGAATGTGCGCTTCAAGGATGACACCCATCTGTTGCGCATCATCAACAAGATCGTCGCCGCTGTCGGCCGCCGGGTCGATGAATCCCAGCCGCTATGCGATGCGCGCCTGGCCGACGGCTCGCGTGTAAACGTCGTGCTGCGGCCGATCGCGATCGATGGCCCGGTGGTATCGATTCGAAAATTCCCCGCCAAGCCCTACGATCTCGGCAAACTGATCGAGCTCGGCGCGCTGCCGCAGACCATAGCCGTGTTGCTCGCCGCTACCGTCAAGGCGCGCATTTCCCTCATCGTCTCGGGCGGCACCGGCTCGGGCAAGACGACGCTGCTCAATGCGCTCTCGGCCTCCATTTCCGCCCGCGAGCGCCTGGTCACCATCGAGGACGCGGCCGAATTCCAGTTGCAACAGCCGCACGTCATCCGGCTGGAGACGCGATCGCCCAATCTCGAAGGCAAGGGCGAAATCGCCCAGCGCGAACTGGTCAGGAATGCGCTGCGCATGCGGCCCGACCGCATCATCCTCGGCGAATGCCGCGGCGAGGAAGCCTTCGCCATGTTGCAGGCGATGAATACCGGCCACGAAGGATCGATGACCACCATTCACGCCAACACGCCGCGCGACGCGATCTCGCGCCTGGAGCAGATGATCGGCATGGCCGGCATGCCGGCAACGCTCGGCAGCATCCGTGCGCAAATCGCGGCCGCCGTCCGGGTCATCGTCCAGCTGCAGCGGTTTCCCGACGGCAAACGCCGCATCACCAGCGTCGCCGAAATCACCGGTCTGGAAAACGACACCATACTGATGCAGGAGATCTTCAAATTTGTCCGCACCGGCAGCGGGCCCAACGGCTCGATCCAGGGTCATTTCCAGGCAACCGGAATCCGGCCCCGCTATCTGGCCGATCTCGTGGCCAATGGCATCAATGTCCCGAACAGTTGTTTCGACCCGAACGGCCCCGCGCCCGCAATAAAGTGAAGGCTGCCGCTTCTTGACGGCACGGCTCACCGCTCGGTTGCTCACCGCAGCACAAATTAACGAACTGTTTTCCAGACGGCGCAACTGCGCCGAATTGTCTTAACGGACCGCCCATTTATGTGGTGTAGACGCTTGCCTGCACCTTTGGCCTCCGCAAAATCCGGATTGTTTGCGTGGAATCCGCCGCGCTGATCGAAGAATTGAATGAAGCGGTCATGCGCGGCACCGTTGGTGAACGCGCTCGAGTCCTGCACCGCATCACCGACCTTTTCGTCGCCAGATCCGCCGACTATTCCGATAGTCAGATCGAGCTGTTCGACGATATCCTGATCCGTATGGCCGCGGCCATCGAATCGTCGGCGCGTATTGCGCTCGCCGATCGCCTGGCGAGAGAGCCGCGCGCGCCGCTGAAAATCAGCCAGGTCCTCGCCACCGACGACGTCATCGACGTGGCCGGGCCGATGCTCGAACATTCCCGGCGGCTCGACCGCGACACGCTGCTGGCAGCCGCGCGCGGCAAAAGCCAGCAGCATCTGCTCGCCATTTCGCGGCGCAGTTCGCTCGACGAGGCGCTGACCGATGTCCTGGTCGAACGCGGCGACAAGTCCGTGATGCTCAGCACCGCCGGCAATCCGGGCGCGCGATTTTCCGACCGCGGCTTCACCACGCTGACGGCGCGCTCGGATGGCGACGACGAACTTGCCGCCTGCATCGGCAAGCGGGGCGATATTCCGCGCCAGCATTTGATGCGGCTCATGGTGCGGGCCTCGCACGCGGTTCGCCAGAAGCTGGAAGCCGCCAATCCGTCGCTGGCGGCCGTGATCCAGGAAGCCGTCACCGAGGCCGCGACCAAGGTACTGGACAAGGCCGGTGTTGCCGCACGGGATTACACGGCGGCGCGCGGCCGTATCGAGCAGTTGCGCGCGGCGGGAACGTTCGGCGACAGCGCTGTGGCGGCTTTCGCCGCGGCCAATCAATTCGAAGAGACGACCGCCGCACTGGCGGCACTTTGCGAACTCCCGGTCGAAGAGGTCGATCGCGCCATGACTCGGGACGGGCCGGACGCCGTGCTGATCATGGCCAAGGCGGTCGACCTGTCGCCCGACACCATCAAGGCAATCCTGCGCATGCGCGCGGGCAAGCGCGGCATTTCGCCCGGCGAACTTGAGCGGTGCCTGGAAACCGTTTCGCGCCTGCAGCCGGAGGTCGCGCGGCAAATCGTCAAATTCCGCGACCGCCGCCCGCTCGGCACGCGGTTCAGCCGCGCGCTGGCATGATGGCGAGGGCACCCGAGCGGATATTGAGCCGGATCACCCGGCGAAGAAATCCACGACACCCGTCTGCAGATTGTACATCGCACCGGCAATCTTGATGGCACCACTCGACTCCATTTCGGCGAGCACGGGACTGCCCTTGCGAATGTTGGCCACCGTGAGTTCCACATTTTTACGTGCGACGGCATCGACAAACGCATAATTCTTCGATGTCCTCTCGCCGGTGTACGCCGTCGCCTCTACCGCGGGTTTTATTTTCGCCAACAGGCCCGTGAGATTGCCGAGCTCGGCATTGTCGATGGCGCCCTTAATCGCGCCGCACGCCGTGTGGCCCATAACCAGAACCACCTTTGCTCCCGTGATTTTGCAGGCGAATTCCATACTGCCGAGGATATCGGGGTTTTCGATGTTTCCGGCCACGCGACTGTTGAAGATGTCACCGATGCCGAGATCCATGATCGTCTCGGCCGGCGCTCGCGAGTCGATACAAGTCAGCAATACGGCGGCCGGGTATTGACCCTTGGCGGTGGCGCGTTGTTGCGCCAAGAAATTGTGGTCTTGGCGCCTGCTCTTGTAAAAACGTTTATTACCCTTCTTCATGAGCGCCAAAATGTCGTTCGGGCTCATCTTGGCACGCTGCGCCTTGGTAAGCGCGTCGGCATAGGCGATGCTGCTAAGGGCACCGGTGCCCATAAGCGTCATCGCAGTGATGGCACCCGAGGTTTTCAGGAAGGTCCGACGATGGAGCCGGTCGACGGAATCGCCGGTCTTCTGCTCTGTGCACATAGGCTACCTCCCCGATTTGTAACTGCTATACGAATTCACAATTAGCAGACGGCGGCATCCCCCGATAGCGGGGAATGTTGGCGTTGCTATTGCGGCGTGCGAATATCGGCTTATGCCACAACGCGGACAAGCGCTGCATCACAACAATTGCCCGCTGTTATTGCCAATGCGTAAATCGGCCGACCGTTTTTCATCGGTATCGATTTATGGGAATACGCCCTAGTCCATCGGCACCATGGCCGCGTCCTTGGAATTGCGCAGCGTGAGCGAGGTCTTCACGTTGCGCACATTGGGCGCGGCGGTGAGTTTCTCGACAAAGCCCTGGAAGGTTTTCAAATCGGGCGCCACGCATTTCAAGACGAAATCGATCTCGCCCGACAGCATCCAACATTCGCGCACCAAAGGCTGCGCGCGCACGAAACTCTCGAAGGCGGCGAGATCGGCTTCCGCCTGGCTCGACAGATGCACCATGGCAAACACGGCGACCTCGTAGCCGAGCTTTTTTTCGTCGAGCAGCGCGCGGTAACCTTTGATGTAGCCGGCTTCCTCCAGCGCGCGCACGCGGCGCAGGCAGGGCGGCGCCGAAATACCGACCCGGCGCGCCAGTTCCACGTTGGTCATGCGGCCGTCGTCCTGAAGCTGTTTGAGGATTTTGCGGTCGATGGCGTCGAGACGGGCGGGCAAGCTCCCCTCCGGGGTAAGTAAAGGCCGGGAACATCCATACCGGGAAATATTGTTTCGCGAAAGATTATTGCGCGG
>JBOHII010000447.1:0-6673 GCA_050725955.1 Pseudolabrys sp.
ATGTCGGCCTTGTCGATCTCGTCGATGAGCAGCACGGGACGCTCGTCGGCAACGAAGGCATCCCACAATTTGCCGCGCTTGATGTAATTGCGGATGTCCTTCACCCGCTCGTCACCGAGCTGGCTGTCGCGCAGGCGCGACACAGCGTCATATTCGTAGAGGCCTTGCAGCGCCTTGGTGGTGGATTTGACGTGCCATTCGATCAGCGGCGCGCCGAGTGCCTTGGCGACTTCGAGCGCCAGCACGGTCTTGCCGGTGCCGGGCTCGCCCTTGACCAGCAAAGGCCGTTCCAGGGTGATGGCGGCATTGACCGCGACTTTCAGATCGTCGGTCGCCACATAGGCCTTGGTGCCTTCAAAACGCATATAAAACCTCGCCTTTCAGCGCGACACTAGGCAGGGCACGGGTGCCCGGCAAGGCGATTCATGGCTCGCACAAGCGTGATGCCGGAGTGATGGTAATTTGAATGGCTATTATGCGTAGAGCGTATATTTCATGACGCGAGAGGAAACGATTTCGGGAGGTTCGGATGCGCCGGTTGCTGCTTGGCTTTGTCCTGATGCTGGCGGCCGCGGGCTTTGCCAGCGCGCAAATGGCGCCGCTGCCGAAGCCCGGACCGGGGCAGGCGGTGGCGACCTTCGCCGGCGGCTGTTTCTGGTGCACGGAATCCGACTTCGACAAGGTGCCGGGCGTGATCTCGACCACCTCCGGCTATACCGGCGGGCATGTCGCCAATCCGACCTATGAGCAGGTCTCGGCCGGCGGCACCGGACACGCCGAGTCGGTGCAGGTGATCTACGACCCGAGCAAGGTTTCCTACCGGCAACTGCTTACTTACTACTGGCACCACGTCGATCCGACCGTGAAGGACCGCCAGTTCTGCGACGTCGGCCACCAGTACCGCACTGAAATCTTCGTGCACAACGACGAGGAGCGCAAACTGGCGGAAGCCTCCAAGAAGCAGGTCGAAGCCGAATTGAAGAAGCCGATTTACACCGAGATCGCGGCCGCCGGACCGTTCTATCCGGCCGAGGAGTATCATCAGAATTTCTATCTGACGAATCCGACGAAATACAAATTCTATCGGTGGAACTGCGGCCGCGACCAGCGGCTGGAGCAGATCTGGGCCGGGCACAAGGGAAACAGCTGACATGATCGATCGACGGGCCCTGATGATGGCCGGCGTTGCGCTGGGCGCGCTCGTGGCCACTAGTAAATTTGGGAAGGCAGGAACAATGACGACAACCACGCAAGATATCGACTGGGCAAAGGTAACCGATGCCGAATGGCACAAGCGCCTGACGCCTGAGCAATATTATGTGCTGCGCAAGCACGGCACCGAGCGCGCCGGCACCAGCCCGCTCAATAACGAAAAGCGCAAGGGCACTTTCGATTGCGCCGGCTGCGATCTGGCGCTGTTCTCGTCCGATACCAAGTTCGAGAGCGGCACCGGCTGGCCAAGCTTCTATCAGCCGCTATCGGGCGCGGTCGGCACGACGTCCGACCGAAGCTTCTTTATGGCGCGCACCGAGGTGCACTGCAGCCGTTGCCAAGGCCATCTCGGCCATGTGTTCGACGACGGTCCGAAGCCGACGGGACTGCGCTACTGCATGAACGGCGCGGCGCTGAAATTTGTGCCGCAGGCCGCCGGGCAAAGCTGACGCCTCTAGACGACTCAGCGCGGCTTTCTTACCCCTCGGCAGGGGGAACCCTGCCGAGATGCCGCTTCAACAGTCCAAGCCGCAGCCGCTGAACGTCGCGCAGGCCTTCGAGCAGGCCCTGCAATTGCATCATCAAGGGCGGCTGGCGGCGGCGGAACCTATCTACGCCGCCGTGCTCGCGGCCAAGCCCGATCATTTCGACGCCTTGCAGATGATGGCGCTGGTCCAACTCGCCGCCGGCCAGCAAGCCGAAGCTTTGCGCCTCGTCTCGGCGGCCATGGCGCTGCGTAAGCCGTCGCCGCAAATTTTGCTCAACCACGGCCTGATCCTGGAAGCCCTCAATCGCTACGAGGAGGCGGTCGACAGCTTCGACCAGGCGCTCAAGCAAAAATCGAAATTCGCCGAGGCGCACAATAACCGCGGCGCGGCGCTTCATTCGCTCGGCCGTGACGAGGAGGCGCTGCAAAGCTGCCGCAAGGCGACCGCCATCAAGCCGGATTACGCCGATGCCCACTACAATACGGGCATCGCGCTGCGCGCGCTCGGCCGCTTTGACGAGGCGCTCAAGTGCTTTGACCGTGCGCTGGCGCTGCAGCCGAACTTCGTCAAAGCGCACAACAATCGTGGCGCGGTGCTGGAAGCGCTCAACCGAATCGATGAGGCGCTCGCCTGCTACGACCGCGCCTTGGCCCTGGCGCCGACCTTCACCGAAGCCCGCAACAACCGCGGTCGCGTGCTGTTCGGCCTCGACCGCGCCGACGACGCGATCGAGAATTTCACCATCGCACTTCGGCTCAATCCGAACGACCCAGAAGCATGGTATCAGCGCGGCCGGCATTTATTGGATCTCAGCCGCAACGACGAGGCCGCTGTCGATCTGGCGCGGGCACTGACGCTCAAGCCCAATCATGCGGAGGCGCGCATCGCGGCCTGCATCGCCGAACTGCCGGTCGTCTATACGCATGCCGGCGAGATTGCGCTCCGCCGCGCGGCCTATGAGCAGAAACTGCGCGCTTTGTGCCGGGACGTCGATGCCGGCTTGCTGCAGGGCGACCTCATCAAGGCCTTGGGTACCAAGCAACCGTTCCTGCTCGCCTATCAAGGCGGCAACGACCGCGCGCTGCAGCAAATCTATGGCGAAATGATCGTGCGCAATGTCGCGCGTCATTTTCCGCCGGCACCATTGCCGCCGCCACCCGCACCCGGCGAGCCAATCCGCGTCGGCATCGTCAGTAATTTTTTCTACAGCCACTCCAACTGGAAAATTCCGATGAAGGGCTGGATCGGCCAACTCGATCGCAAGCGCTTCCATGTCACCGGCTATCACTTGGGGGCGCTGCACGATGCGCAGTCCGAGGCCGCCGCCGGCCTTTGCGACAAGTTCGTGCACCGCAATCTCGATATCGCCGGCTGGCGGCGAGAAATCCTCGCCGACGCGCCGCATGTGCTCATTTACCCCGGCCTGCTCATGGACACGTCCTCGCTGCAGCTCGCCGCGCAGCGGCTCGCGCCAGTGCAGTGCAATTCATGGGGCCATCCGGAAACCAGCGGCATGCCGACGCTCGACTATTTCCTGTCGAGCGATCTGATGGAGCCGCCCGAGGCACAGGACTATTACACGGAGAAACTGGTGCGCCTGCCGAACCTTTCGATCTATTACGAGCCGGCGGCGGGCGAGCCGGTCAGAGTCACGCGCGACGAATTGGGGCTGCGTCCGGGCGCCACCGTATTCTGGAGCGCGCAGTCACTTTTCAAGTATCTGCCGCAGCACGACGAGGTGTTCGTTCGCATCGCGCTCGCGGCTGGAGACTGCCAGTTCGTCTTTCTGCGCCATTTCGGCGGCGCAAACATTACCCGCATCGTGCGCGAGCGGCTCGATCGCGCGTTTGCGGCGGCCGGCCTGCGGGCGGACGACTATTGCGTCTTTCTCAACCGCATGAGCCAGAGCAAATTCGCCGCGGCGGCCGGGCTGTCCGATGTCTTCCTCGACAGCATCGGCTGGTCGGGCTGCAATTCGGCCTTGGAAAGCCTGCCGCATAATCTGCCGATGGTGACATTGCCCAACGCTTTCATGCGCGGGCGTCACTGCGCGGCAATTCTGCAAATGATGGGCGTGACCGAAACGATCGCGGCGACGGTTGACGATTACGTTGCCATTGCGGCGCGGCTGGCGAAAGACCCGGCCGCGCGGCAGGCGCTGGGTGCGCGCATCAAGGCCAACCGGAACAAGGTCTATGGCGACCGCGCCTGCATCGCAGCGCTGGAGGATTTCCTCGAACGCGCCGTACGTTCGCCTGGCGCGAACGCGGCGAGCGAAACGGTGCCGGCGACATAAGGCGGCCGGCAAAATCTGCCGGTTGGCGGCAGAAACCGCCCGGCGCAGCAGACCCGCAAAAACCTATAAACCATTGATATATAAGTCATTTTTCTATGGCACGCGGATTGCGACGCGCTGCCCAGGGAACCGTGCGCGTGCCCGCCTCGGGCGATCTGCGTGCCGATAGTGGAGATGAAGTCATGGGTCTGTTCGACGCTCTTACCGCCGCCGTGAGCGGTTTGCAGGCGCAAGCGTTCGCCATGCAGAATATTTCCGGCAACATCGCGAATTCTCAGACGATCGCCTACAAGGGCATCAACACGAGCTTCGAGGATCTCATTCCCGGTGCTGCATCGGCGTCGCAGCAGGTTTCTGGCGGAGTGGTCGCGAGCTCAGTGGCATCGAACTCGGTGCAAGGCACCATCCAGAACGCGAGTTCGGGAACATACATGGCGATCAACGGCGACGGCTATTTCGTCGTGCAATCTCCATCCAGTTTTACGGGCAATACGCCGATCTTTTCCGGCAACGACAGCTACACCCGTCGCGGTGACTTTCAGTTGAACGCGCAAGGCTATCTGGTGAATGGCAGCGGCTATTACCTGGAAGGCATTCCAATCGATCCGGCGACCGGAAATCCGAGCGGCAATGTCGCGTCTCCCTTGCAGTTCCAGAATAACTTTCTGCCGGCCAATCCGACCACTAAAATTTCGTACGGCATCAATCTGCCTGCCACGCCGGTAACGACGGCGTACGATGCCACGGTTCCTAATTCCGAATTGCTCAATCCAGCGGACTTCAGCGCCGACCCGACAACCGCCGGCACCGGGACGGTCGATGGCGACGACGCTTCGACCTTCATCGACGAATCGGTCGATGGTGGCGCCGTCACCGTGTACAACGCCAACGGAACGCCAGCCAACCTGCAACTGCGCTGGGCCAAGACCGACAGCGTTGCCAATGGCGGCACCGACACCTGGAACCTGTTTTATGAAGCCGACTCGAACGCCACCGGCACCGATGTCGCCTGGCAAAACGTCGGCACCGATTTCGTATTCGACGCGTCCGGTCAATTGAATCCGCCGATCACCAGCTTGGCTATGACCGGCGTTACCATAAACGGCGTGCCGATCGGCGATATCACCGTGAACAGCCCAATAGGCAGCATTACGCAATTCGCCAGCACGAACGGCGTGCCCACGGTCAATAACATGCAGCAGAACGGCTATACCGCCGGTCAGTTGCAATCGATTGCGGTCACCGACACCGGCACGGTTTCGGGCACCTTCACCAACGGGCAGAATGTCGCGCTCGCCGAAATCCCGTTGGTACATTTTAATGATCCCGATAACCTCAAATCAATGGACGGCGGCGCCTTCCAGGCAACCGTCGAATCCGGACCGGCGCTCGCCGGCGCATCGGGAAAAATCGTCGGACAGTCGCTGGAAGGGTCGAACACGGATATCGCCACCGAGTTCACCAAGCTGATCGTGACGCAGCAGGCCTACTCGGCGAATACCAAAGTGATCACGACGGCCAACCAGATGTCGCAGGATCTGATGAACATCTTGCGGTAGCCGGCCGTGAGCTTGCCGCCTAGATCGGCATCGCGAGTGATCGAGGCAAGATAATGAATCTGACCCAAGCGCTCGCGACTTCATTGTCGGGACTGACCGCGACGCAGACGAATCTGTCGATCGTCGCCGGCAACGTCGCCAATGCGCAGACGCCAGGCTATATCGCCCAGCAGGCGGTGCAAGTTTCGACCGCGTCCGGCGATGCCGGCAGCGGCGTCAACATTGCGTCGATCACCCGCCTGCTCGACCAGTTCGTCCAGACACAATTGCGCTCGGAAAGCTCCGGCGGGGCTTATGCCGATCTCAAGGCCGGATTCTACCAGCAGCTCCAGCAAATCTACGGACAGCCCGGCTCCGATGCCTCGCTCGATTCCTCCTTCAACGACTTCACCACCGCAGTGCAAGCATTGACCACGACGCCAAGCTCGACGGCGGCGCAAAGCCAGACCATCGGCGCCGCCCAGGCGCTGGTGCAGCAGCTCAACAATGCGACCACCGGCATCCAGACGCTGCGCAGTCAGGCCGAACAGGGCATCGCGGGCGACGTCCAGCAGGCCAACACCGCTCTGCAGCAGATCGCAACGATCAATCAACAGCTGGCGGGTAATTCCGCGGCCGACAGCTCGACGGCCTTGCTCGAAAACCAGCGCGACCAATACATCGATCAGTTGGCCAAGCTGATGGACATTCGCGTCGTCCAGGGGTCCAACGATCAGGTTACGGTGTTCACCGGGTCGGGCACCCAGCTGGTCGGCACTCAGGCTGCGCAGCTCAATTTCAATGCCACGGGCACGGTCACGGCGGCGCAACAATGGAATGCCGATCCGAGCAAAAGCGGGCTGGGAACGATCACGCTTGTGCCGCCGGGCGGCGGCAGCGTGGATCTCGTAGCCAGCGGCGCCATACGATCGGGCGAGATCGCCGGCTACCTTACGATGCGCGACAGCGTGCTGGTGCAGGCGCAGGCGCAGGTCGATCAGATCGCCGCGCAAATGTCGACGGCGCTCTCCGACACCACCACGGCCGGGACAGCGGTTGCGGGTGGATTCGACGCCGACATCAGCGGCCTGTCGAACGGAAATACCGTCCAGGTTTCCTACACCGATGCGTTCAGCGTC
>JBOHII010000448.1:0-14186 GCA_050725955.1 Pseudolabrys sp.
CTTCCAGCGTGCGCGGATTGATGCCCTGATGCGAGGTGATGGCGGAGAGCGCCGCCAGGCGGTCGCGGTAAACCGCGGCGCGCTCGAAATCGAGCGCGCTCGACGCCGTGTCCATTTCCGCCGCCAACTCCTTCTGCACCGCATGGCTGCGGCCGGAGAGGAAATCATTGGCTTCGCGCACCAGTTCGCCATAGCCGGCAAAATCGATCTCGCCGGTGCACGGCCCCGAGCAGCGCCGGATCTGATAGAGCAGGCAGGGCCGGGTGCGGCTTTCGAAAAACGCGTCCGTGCAGGAGCGCACCAGGAAGGCGCGCTGCAGCGCCGTGATGGTGCGATTGACCGCGCCGGCATTGGCGAAAGGTCCGAAATAGCGCCCGGGACGCGACTGCGCGCCGCGATGCTTGAGGATTTGCGGCGCCCAATGGTCGCCGGTGATCAAGATGTAGGGAAACGATTTGTCGTCACGGAGTTGCACGTTGAAGCGCGGGCGCAGCTGCTTGATCAGGTTGGCTTCGAGCAGCAGCGCCTCGGTCTCGGTCTTGGTGGTGACGAACTCCATCGTCACCGTGTTTGCGATCATCCGCACAATGCGCGTGTCGTGGCCGGCCGGCCGCGCATAGGCGGTGATGCGCTTTTTGATATTTTTCGCCTTGCCGACGTAAAGCACCTCGCCTTTGGCGTCGATCATGCGATAGACACCGGGCGCCGAGGGCGCGAGCTTGACCGCACGCGCGATCGCCGCGCGGCCGGCGGCGAGCGTGCCGGCCGGCGGCTCGGCTGTTTCCGGCTCGGGCAGCGAGGATTCCTCGTCCTCTTCGCGCAGCTCGCTTTCTGGATCGATGTCTTTGGGAGTGCCGTTCATGACCGATGACTATGTAATACGCTTAGGGGTCGGCGCCAGCGGCGATAGCCGGCATCAGCCTTACCCCCAAACGCGAACGCCCGGCAACGTTGCGGCACGGGCCGCCCGCAACGGCACAGGGCACGCCGCACGAATTTTGCCCGCCGCAGTCGTTATGCCATAATTTATTTTTGGTAGCCGTTTCACACTATGACCCAGCCGCACATCCTCGTGGGAATGCCCGCCTATCGCGGCGTGGATCATATCCGCGAGGCACTCCAGTCGATCGCCGACCAGGATCATCGGGACCTTCGTGTCCTGATATCCGTCGACGGCAATGACGCGGAGACCGCGGCCGCGTGCCGGCCGTTTCTCGCCGACCCGCGGTTTTCGCTGTTTATGCAGGACCAGCGCCTGGGCTGGGCCGCGAATATAAACTGGCTGATGTCGCAGCCGGACTACGATTTTTTCTGCTACTGGCAGCACGACGATTTCACCTCGCCGAATTACATTTCCGCGCTGCTCGCAAGCTCGATCGCGCACCCTTCCGCCGTTTGCCATTTCTGCGGCATTCGATGGATCGGCCAGTTTACCAAGTGGATGGGCAGCACCTCGGTGGTCGGCCTGCCAATGGCGCGCGCCATCGCGATTTTCGACGAATTGAACGGAATTCCGTTTCGCGGCCTCATTCGCAAGGAAGCCATCGAGCGTACCGGCCCGATCCGGATTACCGATCACGAGAGCGGATTCGAGGAATTTGTCTGGGTAGGAAAATTGGCGCGCGAGGGCGAGCTGCAATACGTCGAGGGCCCGACTTATTTCAAGCGCGCGCGTGGGAATTCGACGCACGCCATGTGGCACAAACGCGACCGGCTTTGGCGGCGCGCCGTCTGGCTCGAATTCGGTCTGGGTATGCTGGAAACCTTCTGGCCGCTGGTCAACGGCGAGGCGGAACGAAAGCAGGCGTTGTGTACCGTGCTCGGCCGGCTCTGCCTGCCGAAAGCGGAGCGTTTCTTTTTTTACGACGGGCCGGCGCTTCCATTTATTTCCGATTTTCTAATGAAGGCGATGCGGAGGTTTCCGCTGCCCTTCCTCGAACAAGCCATGACGGTGGCGAAACCGGAATCTTTCGCGGTAAGCCCGGCGGGCGAACTGCTCGACCGGGCGATACAGTTCTCGAAAGTCAGAAGCCAAGCCGCGGCCAAAGAGCAAAATAAATATCGGTTCCGGGCGGGAGATGCCGGCATCGATCTGCTGCTTGACGGTTGGTCTTTCGCGGAAAACTGGGGAACCTGGAGCGACGGACCGCGCGCCGGACTGCGCTTGCCCATCGGCCGCAAGCGCGGCCTGTGGAAGGCCGCAATCGCGTTCCGGGCATTCGGCAAGGATGGCATCGTTCCGGTGGAGGTGTCGGTGCCTTCCTCTCCCGAAGTCACCACGGCGCGCGTGGCCGCGAACCGTGACGCGCGCATCGAATTGCGCGTGGAAAGCAACGGCAGCGATATGGATTTACGATTTGCCTTCCCCGCGGCGGCCTCGCCCATAAGCCTCGGCCAGGGCGACGACCTTCGCGAATTGGGAATCGGATTGCTGTCGATGGAGCTCGTTGAATCTGCCTGACCGCGGCAGGCGTTCACGCCGTCCCGCAAATTCGGTCCGCACATTGCTCGGCGAAATACGGCGCCAAAGTGAGCTTGCCCGGATCGATCGAGTGATAGTGCCCGGCCGAGGTGATGCCTATCTCATAACGATGATGCAATTCGCTGTTCGGGTCGACAATATCGGTGCTCCCCCAGGCGACGATGACGCCGCCCTTGACGTCGGCGTCGGCCAAGCTCGCGCGATTGAGCGGATCAAGGCACGGCAGGATGTCGGAAAGGGCCGAAACGGTTCCCCTGAGTATTCGGGAACGCGCAGGCTCCGGCGCTTGCTTTGGCCAACGAGGAGGAGCCACGTCCGCCGAAATGCCCTGAAGACATTCGGGATACCAAGTCAGATAAACCCGCCGATCCGGATGGGTCACCACTTCACCAAAGGGTCCGGACACGACGGTGATGCTTGGCGGACTTTGTAGACCTTGCGGCAATGTGAGAACGATGCCGTATTTCAGGCGATGAAGCCAAGGGCGGTCCGGCTTGTATCCCATGGTGCCGTCCACTGCCAGGCGGCCCTCCCACAGCGCGTTCACGACGTGATCGAAGCGATCGATCACTTGACCGTCCGCCCGCTCGCTGACAACGCTTATCCCGTGTTCGTCGCGCGCGGCGCGCAACACACGCTGTCCGAACCGCACCTCGATTCGAGGATGACCGGCGATGCAGGCGCGCAGCTCAACGGCCAGCGCTTCGGGGTCGATCGCCACTTCCGGCGTCTCAAATGCAGCGAGCACGCGCTGCGGATTGAACATGGCTTCGCGCTCGCTCAAGCGCCAGCTTCGCAGCGGCATCGACAGGTCCAAACCGAAATACGCGGATTCGCGGCCACTTGCCGCCTCGATGACCAGCCGGTGCACTCCGGTAAGGTATGCAATCACAGCTTCGGCGCTATGCTGGCTGTCGCGGTGGACGACATAGTTGGCGGCAAAAGATGTTTTAATCCGCTCGATCGAAATGCCGGCGTAGCGGTGCATGAAAGGCGCGAAGGCAAGCGCTCCCGTCATCATCACGCGTGCCGTCGCAAAGGTCGGATCGGCCGCGTACATATAACCGAGGTGAATCTTGCCCTCGTTCGCGGTGGCGGCCCGGCTGAGCAATGACTGATTTTGGTCGAGGACGGCCACATCGATGCCGCGCTCGGCCAACGCAAGCGCCGCGCAGCAGCCGAGCAGACCGCCGCCCAGGATACCGACCCTCATCGGGTTCTCCCGGAGAGCGCGTTTGCCGTCATCATTCTGTCTGCATTGTCCGGACGGCCTCAGTGGGGCTCGATCAGCTCGATCCGGTTACCGAAAGGATCGTCGACGTGGCGCCGGTCGCAGCCGACGATGGGTTCGTCCTCGGTCACCGTGTAGCCGGCCTGTTTCAGTTTCATCTCGAGCCCGGCGAGATCGTCGACAATGAAAGCGGGATGCGCCTTGCGTGCCGCGACGAAATTCTTGTCGACGCCAAGATGCACGATCACCCCGCCGTTCTCGAACCAGCAGCCGCCGCGCGCGGCAAGCTGCGGCGGCTTCGTCTTCTCCGCCAGGCCCAGCATGCCTTGATAAAAAGCGCGTGCCTCTTCCTCGCGTCCCGTCGGCATGGCGATCAAAATATGGTCGATCCGGCGAACCGGCATGGCGCACCTCGTGCTGCTTTGCGCGTCATCCTAAACGACAACCGGCAAAGCCTCTACTGGGCCGCGATGTGGTTGGCGCGGATCACCTCACCCCAGAGCTTGATCTCCCGCACGAGCAGCGCATGCGCGGCCTCGGGTGTTTCTTGTTCGGGTGGAAATGGCACCATGCCGCCATTGGCAAAGGCCTGTTGCACCTTGGCATCGGCAAGCGCGGCGCGCAGCGCGGCATTCAACTTGTCGACGATCGGCCGCGGCGTGCCGGCCGGCGCCAGCAGCATGTGCCAGAAATCGATGTTGAGCTTCGTGTAGCCGAGTTCGCCCAGGGTCGGCAGGTCCGGCATGCCGGCGAAGCGCGTGCGGCCGATGATGGCATAGGCCTTGAGCTTGCCGGACTTGAGCAATGGTCCGGCCGCCACGGCCGATATCGAACTCAGATCCACCTGGCCCGCCAACAGGTCGACCAGCGCCGGGCCGGCGCCGCGATAGGGGACCTGGGTGGCCGTGATGCCGAGTTCCTGGGCGATCAGCACGCCGGCCAAATGGCCGTAGGCGCCGACGCCGGGATGGCCGATCCTGACCCGGCGGCCGGGCTCCTTTGCCCACTTCAGCAGCTCTTTGAAATTATTCGGCGGCAGGCTCGGCGGCGCGGCAAGCGTCGACGCGAGAGTGTTGATCAGACCGATGGTTTCGAAATCCTTCGCAGGATCGAAGGCGAGCTTCGGATAAAGCGATACGCCCGCCGCCAGCGCCACCTGATGGATCATGATCGTGTAGCCGTCGGGGGTGGCGCGCGCAGCGCGTGCGGCGCAGATCATGCCGCCGGCGCCGCCGACGTTTTCCATCACGATCGTCTGCCCCAACGATTTTTCCATGACCGGCTGGATGAAGCGCGCGAGCGCATCGGTCGCGCCGCCGGGCGGGAACGGCACAAGCATTGTAATGGGACGATTGGGATAGGTCTGCGCCGAAGCGGCGCCGGTTGCCAGAACACACGCGGCGAGGAACGCCGCGGCGAGCGCGCGTGCGAAACTCATGTTGCCTCCCTGCACCCGCCCGTCGTTTTTGTTGCGCGGCGGCCGCCCACATACTCCCCACATTCCCCGCCCTTCCGCAAGATGGCGGCGGGCTCAGTTGAGCCGGAGTTCCGTAATGTGACGTGGATCGGGCTTCAACTCGCCACGCTCGACGCGCTTGACAATATCGGTCAGCGCCGCGTTGGCACGGCAGGCAATCCCGATCTTTTCACCCTCGCGCACGATCAGGCCGTTGAGGAATTCGATCTCGGTGCGCCGGCCCTTCTGCATGTCCTGACCCATCGAGGGACGCTGCCCGGATGCGGTGCGGCTCGCATCCTTGAAGCGCTGCTCGTCGCACACACGGGCGGCTTCCGCATCGCCCTCGCCGGCGCGCGCGATCGTTTCGGGCGGCAGGTGCAGGACTTCTTCCAGCTGATAGCCGTGCGCTTGCCCGACGCGAATCGCCTCGCTGCCGAGACGCATGGCGAAACGGCGGATCGGATCGTTCTTCAGCATGTCGCCGCCGCCGAGCCCGGTGCAGGCCGAGAGCCCGTTCTGCATGGCATTGGTAACGAGCTTCGACCACCGCTCGCCCCAAAGATTGTTGGTCACCTTGGCGCTGTCGGCATGGGCGACCAGACGGCATACCTCCTCCGCACGTTGCGTGATGCGGCCGTGCACCTCGCCGGCGCTGAATACGGTGTGCGCCGCGCCGTGCTTGCCGGCGCCGCGGTGAATGTGGCCAGGCTCCGGCAGATTGACCGTGATGCTCGAGGCTATGCAGCCGAGCGTCTTGCCCCAGCCGACGATCCCGGCGATCGTTTCTTCATTCATGCAATTCTGCAGCGAGACGATGTAGCCGTCGGGCGCGAGATATTGCCGGATCAGCATCGCCGCCCATGCCGTGTCGTACGACTTCATGCACACGAAGGCGATGTCGACCGGCTTCTCCTTGGCAAGCTGCTGCGCGTCGGTCACATGCAGCGCCCGCACCGGCACGGTGAATTCCGGCTCCCGCATGGCGTGCGTGACGCGCAGGCCGTGCTGGCGCATATGCTCGACATGCGCCGGCCACGGATCGATGAACGTCACATCCTCGCCGGCCTGCACCATATGGGCGCCGGCATACCCGCCGACCGCGCCCGCTCCAACAATGGCAATCTTGCGACCCATTCGCTTCCTCCCGATGAGCTTTTTTTCACGACCGCGCGCATCCGCCGAGCCTTGGTTGCGCGCTATGCTTAGTCCGGAATCCCGACGGCGCGCGCGGCTTCTGTAAAAGGTGCAGCAACTTCGGGCACGGCGCCGATGGCGGCGCATTGCCCACCGCTGGTGTAGTTGGGTTGCAGCGCGAGCGCGCGTGCGGCTGCGGCCTTCGCCTCATCCATACGCCCAAGTTTCGCCAGCGCCGTCGCCAGCATCACGTGCGAGATACTAAAGCCGGGTTTGCTGCGAATCGCGCGGCGCACGGCGATCGTCGCCTCCTCGTATCGGCCGCGCGTGAAGTGTCCGAGAAATATCCCATGCAAGGCCGCGCTGATCCATGGATCGAACGGACTAAGGCGGATGCCGCGCTCGCCCCACTCGATGGCGCGCTCCGCTTGAGCGCCCCAACCCATGATGAGCGCGCCCCAAAGATAGGCCGAAGCGGCCGAGGGAGATAGCGCCAGCGCCGCATCGAACGCATCTTGAGCCAAGACGCGGTCGTGCTCGACCAGGCCGATCGCGATGCCGCCGAATATCAATGCCGTGGCGTCGTCTGGCCCGAGGGTGATGGCGGCGTGACCATGGCGAATGGCCGCAAGCCGATTTTCCTCCTTCCTGCCGGCGCGCAAATACAGCACTTCATTACAGAACGCCGTTTGGCCGTGCGCGAGCGCGTAATTGGGCTCAATCGCAAGTGCGCGCTCCAGCAGCGGTACGGCTTGCAACGCACCTTCGGGCATCCCTGTATTGGCGAAAGGCGTCGCGCGAAGCACCAGATCATAAGCGTCGAGATTTTCCGGCCGCTTGCGCTTGGCGCGCTCGATTTCGGCATTGCGCAGGCTCGGCTCAATCGCGCCAACAGTACTTGTTGTAATTTCATCCTGCAGCGCGAAAATATCGTCGATTGCCCGGTCGTAACGCTCGGCCCAGATGTGGGTCCGGTTTTCCGCCTCGACCAATTGCGTCGTGATGCGGACCTGACCGCCGGCTTTGCGCACGCTGCCTTCGAGCACGTAGCGCACGCCCAATTCACGGCCGACTTGTTTGATATCGATCGGCCGGCCCTTATAGGCGAAGGCCGAGTTGCGGGCGATGACGAAGAGCCATTTGAATCGCGAAAGTCCGGTGGTGATGTCCTCGACAAGGCCGTCGGCGAAATATTCCTGCTCCGGATCGCCGCTCATGTTCTGGAACGGCAGCACGGCGATCGAAGGCTTCTCGGGAAGCGCAAGCACCGTGCGCGCCGGGGCGTCCTGAAACCGCACGCTATAGACGCGGACCGGCTGCGCGATATTTTTCAACGCCTGCTCGCCCATATCGCTGACATCGAGCGCGAGCTTTCCCTTGATCTGTTGATAGACGTTATCGGAAACGCAAATCGCGCCGGGCCGCGCCAAAGCTTCCACGCGCGCCGCGATATTCACGCCATCGCCGAAAATATCGGCGCCGTCGATGATCACGTCGCCGACGTTGATGCCGATGCGGAACTCAATGCGGCGTTCCTCGGGGACATCGATATTGCGTTCCGCCATTGCGCGCTGGAGGTCCATGGCACAACGGATCGCATCGACGGCGCTGGCAAACTCGGCGAGCAAGCCGTCGCCCGTTGTCTTGACGATGCGGCCACGATGCTCGGCGATGTTGGGGACAATAAGCTCGTCTTGGTGCCGCTTCAGCGCCGCCAGCGTGCCTTCCTCGTCGACGCCCATCAATCGGCTGTAGCCGGCAACATCGGCCGCAAGAATTGCGGCCAGTCGTCGTTCGACCCGCGCCTCGACCATAACCTATGCATCCGCCCCAACGCCTTTAGACAGTCTAGGGTTGAGCGTCGGGGAATGTCTATCCATGCCAGCTCGTTTGCAGGCTCGTTCGCGCCCTACTCCGCCCCGTCGCTGTCGGGCGTGCGCCAGGAAAGATGCTGGCCGCCATCGACCGCGATCACCGTGCCGGTGACGCTGCGCGCGCCGGCGAGGTAGACCACCGCAGCCGCGATGTCCTCGGGCGAAGGTCCGCGTTGCAGCGGCACCGCTGCGGCCTGGCGGGCAAATTGCTCGGCCGACTGGCGCGGGCTCGGCAGTGTCGGACCGGGCGCGACCGCGTTGACGCGCAGCTTCGGCGCCAGCGCCTGCGCCAGCGTGGCGGTCGCACTGGCGAGTGCGCTTTTGCTCAGCGTGTAGGAGAAAAAAAGCGGGGTCGGTCTGAGCACGCGCTGGTCGACGATATTGACGATCGAAGCGTCGGCGCCTTCCGGCGCTTGCGCGGCAAAGGCCTGCGCCAGCAGCAGTGGCGCCGTCAGGTTGACGGCGAGCGTACGCTCGAAGCGCGCGCGTTCGAGCGTGGCGATCGCGTCCTCGTCGAACAGGCTGGCATTGTTGACGAGCAGCGTGAGCGGCGCGAACGCGGCCGCCGCCGGGATCAAACCGCGCAGCGCATTGCCGTCGGCGAGATCGGCGAGCACAACCGAGGCGCGCCCGCCTGCCGCTGCGATCTCGCCGGCGAGTTTTTCGGCTTCGTTGCGCGAACGGTTGGCGTGCAGCACGACGGCGTAGCCGGCGCCCGACAGCGCACGCGCAATCGCCGCGCCAATACGGCGTCCCGCTCCGGTGATCAGCGCCGCGCGTACCGTCTGTCGACCGTTCATCCCGCCTCACCTCTCGCTTTTGCTCGCACGCCAGAACAATTTCCGCCGCACGCGAAATTCCGGCGGCAGAGCAGTCGGTGCACTGCCCCGTATAGTGAATGTTAGCCGAGTGAACATGGTAAATCTGCCGAAAGAACAGGCGAGCTCTAACGGTTCTTTAGGGATAACGGATAGCGACCGGCAAACGATTCATGACCGCTTAACTTAAAAGGCCGGATAAATCCTCCATCATCAATTTCGCATTCCGCCCCGATCGCCACCCTGGCGGAGCGCGTAAGTCCATGGAGGGTGTGATGAAAAAAACGCTTTGCGCGGGTGCACTTGCGGTCGGTTTTGCGGGCGCCGGAGCGGCGTTTGCCGCCGATCTACCGCGTGGCCCGACCCCATATTATTCCGCCGCGAACCCGGTCGGCACATTCAATTGGCGCGGCGCCTATGCCGGTCTCAACCTCGGCTACGAGTGGGGAAAAATCACCGACAGCGCCGTCAATCCCAGCGGCGTCATGGGCGGCGGCCAATTTGGTTACAACTGGCAAAGCGGCGAGTTCGTCTTCGGCGGCGAAACCGATATCCAACTATCCAGCGCCGACGACACCTTTGCGCCCTACAAGTTCTCCAATCCGTGGTTCGGTACGTTGCGCGGCCGCGCCGGCGTCGCCTTGGACAACATTCTGCTCTATGCCACCGCCGGCCTCGCCTATGGCGACGTCAAGGGCGAGGTGCCCGGGCTGAGCGAAACCAAGACGCAGATCGGCTGGACCGGCGGCTTCGGCATGGAGGTCGGCTTCACGCCGAACTGGTCGGCGAAGGCCGAATATCTTTATGCGGACCTGGGCCACCGCGCCTATTCGATCACCGGCGTGGACAATGGCCTGCACACCAATCTGGTGCGCTTCGGGATCAATTATCATTTCTGAGAAGTGCCAGCCGCGCACTAGGCGGGAAAACCCCGGGCCGTTCGGTCCGGGGTTTTTCACGTGTCGGACCCAATGCATCGCGGTTCCATATTTGACTTAAGTCTCAAGTAATCGATTACGGCGGGAACCAAGTTCCATGGTTTAGATCGAGGCGACACCATGGCATTTGGTTGGCATAATTAAGACAATACCTTTAGCAACTTAAATTGATCGCGTGTCTTTTGAACACTAGACGCGTATGGAGTTATGAATACTTGTATGGCTTCAATTGTGGGGGCTCCACAGCGACAGTGACGGAGGTTAAGCGATGAAGCGTTTGGTTCAGGCGGGTCTCGGCGTGCTCGCCGTAGTTACAGTGGCAGGCGCGGCGAATGCCGCGGATCTGCCGCGTCGGCATCATCCGATGCCGTCCAAGGCGGCGCCGATGTATGAACCGCCCTATAACTGGACCGGCCTCTATGTCGGTATCAATGGCGGCGGCGGCTGGGGTCGCTCGAACTGGAGCAACCCGCTCGGTACCGCCGACGCTCATCCCTCCGGCGGCCTGGTCGGTGGCACCCTTGGCTACAATTATCAGATGGGCCAGGTCGTCTTCGGCCTCGAAGGCGACATCGACTGGAGCGATATCCGCGGCAGCACCAATTCGGGCCTTTGCGCCGGCATTTCCTGCGAAACCCGCAATTCGTGGCTGTCGACCGCGCGCGGGCGCATCGGTTACGCCTTCGACCGCGTGATGCCCTACATCACCGGCGGCGCCGCGTTCGGTGATATCAAAGCGACGCCGGCCGGCTTCGGCACCACGACCACCACCAGGACCGGCTGGACGTTAGGCGGCGGCGCCGAGTTCGCCATCTCCGGTCCGTGGACCGCCAAGATCGAATATCTTCATGTCGACTTGGGCGACGGAAGCTGTGGCATCACGAACTGCGGCGTCCCGACCAATGTCGACTTCAAAGCCGATATCGTACGCGCCGGCTTAAACTACCGCTTCTGATCCCGGCTCGCGCGCCGAAAAACCAAGCCCCGGAGTTCGCTCCGGGGCTTTTTCGTTACGGCGTAACCTTGGTCGCGGCGAAGGCGGGCACCTGGCTGGCGAATAGGTCGTGCCAGGCGAGCAGGCGCGGATGCTGCTGGCGCCAGCTGCCGCCGAAGCGCAGATCGCGATAGCCGAGCACGCAGGCGAGCGCGATCTGTCCGACGTCGGGCGTGGGCGTGGGCGCCGGGGGCGCAAATTCCAGTGCCGCCAGGCCGCGCGCCACCTTGTCGGCCTGACGGTCGATCCAGCCTTGCACGCGCTTGTCGGCTGGCCGGTAGCGCTCCTCGTAGACGAGCAGGACACTGGCGTCGAGAATGCCGTCGCACAGCGCCTGTAATCGCAGCGCCGCAAAACGCGCCGCCGGCTCGCGCGGCACAATGCGGCCGCCGCCGGCGACATGGTCAAGGACTTCCAGGATCACGCGCGAGTCGTAATAGACGGTGCCGTCGTCAAGGATCAGCGCCGGGATTTTGCCGAGCGGGTTCTGCGTGCGGACCGAGTCGGCGGGATCGTTGAGATCGGTTTCGTGCACCTCAATCCGGCCGGCGAGACCGAGCACGCTGGCGGCGATGCGCACCTTGCGGACGAATGGCGAGGAGGGTGAGGAGCGCAGGATCACGTTAATAGAATTCCGCCGCGGCAAACGCGGACACGACAGGCCCGCGGCTGGTGAAGATAGAATGCATTTCAGCGGGCCGCCGTCTTCGGCAGTCCGGGGTTGCGCGGTCAGCCGGTGACCACCAGGTTGACCGCCTTCGGGCCCTTGCCCTTCTTGTCCGGTTCGACGTCGAAGCTGATGCGCTGTCCTTCGTTCAGGCTTTTCAGTCCGGCGGCTTCCACGGCGGTGATGTGCACGAACACATCGCGCCCGCCGTCATCCGGTTTGACAAAGCCGTAGCCCCGTTCGCCGTTGAAGAATTTCACAACTCCGGTCTGCGCCATCGGGAACTCCTCTCCCCGCACTGCTCCGCCGCCGGCCCCACGCACGGCGGCTCGGCCGGACATTCACATTCGGGGAAAGCGTCAGCCGCAACCGGCCTCAGTCACTCCCGCCAGCCCCCCAATCCGGAGGCGGAACGCCACTGCCAATGGTCGAACTACACACCAACTGGGTCGCTGTGGAAAGGGGCACAATGTTATCGCCCGGCCGTTGCCCCCTCGCGGGCGAGCCAATCGAGCCGCCAGCCGCCCTTGCCGCCGCGCTCCAATACGCCAGCGAGCGCCGGCAGCAAGACGGAGAGCTCGCCCTCCAGGGTCCATGGCGGGTTGACCAGGATAAGCCCGCAGCCGTTGAGGCGGGTCGGATCGCTAAGCGGTGCCACATTGAGCTCCACTCGCAGGATTTTCGCCGGCCCCAGCCGGCGCAGGTTCTTGGCGAGCGCGTCCGGTCCGCCGCGGTCTTTGATCGGGTACCAAAGCGCATAAAGGCCGGTCGGCCATTTGCGATGCGCCGCGGCAAGCCCGCGCGCCAGGCGGAAAAAATCGCCCTCGTCTTCAAACGGCGGGTCGATCAGCACCAGGCCACGGCGTTCCTTCGGCGGCACATAAGCGCCAAGCGCGGTCCAGCCGTCGATATCGAGTGTCTTGATGCGGATGTCGCCGCGCAGATTTTGCCGCAGCGCGGCGACGGCCTGCGGCTCAATCTCGCAAGCGACCAGGCGGTCCTGCGGGCGCAGCCAGGCGCGCGCCAGCGCCGGCGAACCGGGATAGACCGTCAGCCGGCCGCGCTCGTTGAGGGCGCCGACCACTTCGAGATAGGGCGCGAGCAACTCCACGACCGGGGCGGCAAGCCGCGCAGCCAGCAGCCGCTCGATGCCGTCATGCCATTCATCGCCGCGGCTCGCCTGCGGCCCGGCGAGATCGTAGAGGCCCGCGCCGGCATGGGTGTCGATGACGCGGAACGGTGCCGGCTTGCCGCGCAGATAGTGCAAGATGCGGCAAAGCACCGCATGTTTGAACACGTCGGCGAAATTGCCGGCGTGGAAGGCGTGGCGATAGTTCACCGGCCGCTCGCAGTTCCGCGCATGGCCGGCGTCTATCGCCGGCCGCGCGAAACTTATGCCACAGGTTCATCGCACCGCGCGCGCGAACTTTGGCCGGAAACCGGCTCCGGCGTTCAAAGCCTTGCGGCGGCGGTTTCGCGATTTTTCACGTTCAATCCGGCGCGCCGCGGAGGCCGAAATGCTTACGCGGCTTGACCGAACGCATCGGATAAGCCGGCTTGCGCCGCGGCGGCCGCAGCACGGCAGCAGGTTTGCGCGCGGATGGCGCAACTTGCCCAGAGCGCCGATGCCTGATGGCGCGCACGAGGAGGCGCACCGGAACGAACATTGCCGATGCCACGCCGAGCGCGTGCAGCGCCGGCGGCAGCAGCACCAAATCCGGCGAGTTGAGCAGCCACATGACGATGTAGCCGAGTCCCGCGAACCAGACGGCAAAACCGATATAGTCCCACACACGATGCATAGTCGCGCGCTCCCCGCGCTTGATCGCGGGCGAAGGATTGCGGAATTGCCTTACGAGAACCTTGCAGCGATTCTTGACGATCAGGGGTAATCCACAACACGCTTGTGGCCATCGTTAGTGCTGGCTTAACGGGATCGCAGACTCGCTGTGCGAAATTTTGCCGGAATTTGGCCGCGATTCATCCGCCACGCATCGCCGGCATGGCGATGGCGTCGCGCTTACAGGCGCGGCGCGTGACCTCGGGGCAACCACGGAAGGAAAAATCCTTGTTCAAACATATGCGCACTTCGCTCAGGCGCTTGCGATCGCAAGCGACCGCAAAATCCGCGCGCGACAATCCCGGATTGGCTTTAACGAAGGCTTCGACCACATCGTCGGGCTTGACCGTGATCGGCTTATCGAGCGCGGCAAATTCAGGCGGGATTTTCACCTTGGCGCGTGCTTTGCGCACGGCCTCGAAAAAGGCCGATTGCGAAAGCCCCGAACAGGTTCCGTGCCGATCCCATTCATGGAAGACCAATCGCGGCGCCGGCATCAGGTCGAGCATGTCGTCGACGATCGCGCGGCTGAGCCGCGGCGCCGGCACCTGGCAGAAGGCCGGGAACCCGTGCTCGAATTGCGGCCACAACCCGTGCACGACGAAGGAAAACGGCCGCCCCGCGCATTGCTGGTCAGGCGCCCGCTCGGGCGCGCGTT
This sequence comes from Pseudolabrys sp., assembly GCA_050725955.1. Classification (GTDB taxonomy): domain Bacteria; phylum Pseudomonadota; class Alphaproteobacteria; order Rhizobiales; family Xanthobacteraceae; genus Pseudolabrys. The sequence continues at coordinate 14,096 of JBOHII010000448.1, forward strand.
CATGCGCGGCTTCGCAATAAGTTGGCGACCAGGACAGCGCCAGCACATAGAAATCGAACGGGCCGGGCACATTCGGCCGGCGGTCCTGCCC
>JBOHII010000449.1:0-5293 GCA_050725955.1 Pseudolabrys sp.
ATCTTACGCCGAGCGCACGATCAACTAGGGCGCGAACTCATCAACGGGCAGCCAAACGCTCTCGTGAATGCGCCGCCCATGGCCGCTGTTGAGGGTAAAGCAGCCTTACGTCAAACGGCAGAAGAACGATGCGCGATCCGTGCTCATCTTGCCGAGTTCGGCATCGTCGCGCCGGTCGGGCGCAATGGCGTTGAACATCTGCTCGGTGTCGGGACATTCAGCGAGCCGCGCTTACGGGACCGAATTCATGAGTACACGGCCCAGCCCTCAACATGGATAAGACAAACCGGATACAGTAAACTCTAACGGGCGGGCAAAAATATTATCGTCAAGTCATTTGGGGCGCCACGGGTGAGATTACTCAGCATTCGGCCAATCAGGATAAAGCATGCTGGAAAGTGAAGGCCCGCAATTGCTTTCATATCCTCGACTGATTTTCGAGATGGCGCTGATATATGTGCTGTCCGTTTCCTTCATGATTTTATCGATGCTGGCAGTCAATCTGATCCCGAACGGCCCGATCATCGCAACTCTGCGTTATTCACTGCCGCTCGAGAATCGCCGGGTGCTGTTTGGCGGAACGGTCACCGATGAATGGACCGAGTGTATCGCGGACAGCGTGGGCATACCTCCGAACAATGTCGAACTCGGACTGATCGAGAGGTCGATAGTGTCGCCAACGTTAGGTAATTGCATAGTAGCCAGGCAATTCCTGGATGGGAGAGCAGGCGCGCCGTTTTATTACTGGCGATATTGGCACGGGACGCAAATAATCTTGCGTCCGATGTTGGCAATAACGCACGTATACAATGTACGCGCCCTGACATTTTTTCTTTTTGTGTCGTCTTTCATGTTCGCGTTTTTAGCTTTGTATCGGCAGGGCCTTCATCTTGCGGCCCTCGCCATGTTTGCCGGATTGTTCTGTGTCCATTTGCAGTCGGCGATATTCATTCTGCCGCATGCGATGGATTGGGTGATTGGCTTTCTGGCTTGCGGCTGGATTGTCACCAGGCTCAAAGGCAGCGCTGCAATATCTTTGCAGAGATTTTGTGGTGCATTTTTCTTTGTTGGAATGATGAGCGCGTTCTTTGGCCTGTTGAACAATCCGCTGGTGAGCCTGACGATTCCGCTCTTCGGAGTTTTCTGGACGGTCGCATTTCAAAAGGAAAAGAGCGTCGTAGAAAGTTATGTACTTTTGTTGGCGGCGGCGGGGTTTTGGTTGACCGGCTACATCGCGTCCTGGTCGACAAAATGGCTAATCACAGAATTATATTACGGTGGGGTCTTTCCTGAATTAATAGAAGTCATAAGGCAAAGGCTCGGGGGAGATTTTCGAACGGAAGAGATAACATGGACCCATAGCATATTCAGGGTCCTCCAGGAAAATGTAGTTGGCTGCATTATTATTTTTGCATGTTCGATTGCGAGCCTTGTGCCCCTGGTTCGCTTTGTGAACGCGGTTGAGCGGAGACGATCGGATTGGGCTTCATTTGTTTTTATATTCGCTCTGCCATTCCTGTGGTTTGCGACACTTAGAAATCATACGATTGAGCATGCATGGTTTGTCAGCGCCGGACTTTACGTATCCTTCGCGATGGTTTTTTCACTGCTGCTGACGAGTTGGGACGCCAAATCGAATTTGGTGACGCGCGTGCTGCTCCGCCCCATTGATATTTCGCCGAGAGGGTGATCGAGCAACCGTGAATATTCCAGCTTTTGGCCCAAAGCGAACATTGGCCAACCGCAGCTCATCGATCACGTTCTGCGAACACAGGCCCTCGCGCATCTTTCGTTTGTTATACGCGCTCACCCCACCTTCGCCTCGACCTCGCCCGGCGCGAAAACGTAATTCGCACTGCAGAATTCGCAGGTAACTGAAATCCTGCCGTCCTCGACCATGTGGTCGCGGTCGTCCTGCGAAAAGCTCATCAGCATGGCCTCGACACTGGCGCGCGAGCAGGAACATTCCTCCCGCAACGGACTGCCGCGGAACACGCGCACGCCCGGCTCATGGAATAGCCGGTAGACCAGCCGTTCGCTGGACAATTCCGGATCGATCAATTCGACATCCTCGACGGTCGAGACCAGCGCGCGGCCTTCCACCCAGGCCTCGTCCTCGGGGACCGTGTGCGGCACGGTGCCTTCCGGCGCATCGCCGGGCGGAAGATCGGCGACGCGCGCGCGTTCCGGCGCCTTCGGCAGGAATTGCAGCAAAATGCCGCCGGCGCGCCAGCGATGGCTGGCGCCGCCCTCACCGGCGCGGAATTCTTCCGCCACCGCGAGCCGCACCCGTGTCGGGATTTGCTCGGAGCGATGGAAATATTCGTGCGCAGCGTCCTCCAGCGAACCGCCTTCAAGCGCGACCAGCCCCTGGTAGCGGCTCATGTCGGGGCCCTGATCGATGGTCATGGCGAGATGACCCTTGCCGAGCAGGGCGCCGGCATCGGCGTTGCCCGAAGCGATTGCCGCGGCAACCCGATCTTTGTCGAAGCGGGCGCAGGCGCGCACTCTGTCCGGCGCGGTGAAGTCCACCACCAGCATGCGCAACGGGCCGTCGGTCTGGGTTTGCAGGATGAAGCGGCCGTCGATCTTCAAGGCCGAGCCGAGCATGACGGTGAGCACCACCGCCTCGCCCAGGAGCTTGGCCACCGGCGCCGGATAGGCGTGCGCGCTGAGAATTTGGTCGACCGCCGGCCCAAGCCGCACCACGCGGCCGCGCAGATCGAGCGCCGCCACTTCGAACGGCGTGACGATGTCGTCCGTCGGCGTTGCCGAGGGGGCGCGTGAGGGGATTTCGATGCGGTGATTGACAGTAGGATCGGTCATGATGTGTTCGGTCATTGGCCCTATGTAGCGTTCAAAATCGCGATTTCGAGCCCCGGCGAGCCCGTCATTCCGGGACGCGCAAAGGGCGGACCCGGAATCCAGACGCAAACTCAACAACTGTGTCTGGATTCCGGGTTCATTCGCTTCGCGAATGCCCCGGAATGACGACAATTAGCCGTCCGCGTGCAGGCACCAGGCCAGCAAGCCCTTCTGGGCGTGCAGCCGGTTTTCCGCCTCGTCGAACACCACCGAGTGCGGACCGTCGATCACCTCGTCGGTGACTTCCTCGCCGCGATGCGCCGGCAGGCAGTGCATGAACAAAGCGTCAGGCTTGGCCTTCGCCATCAAGCGGGCATTGACCTGGTAGCGTTTGAGCACGTTGTGGCGATGCTTGCCGTCGCGGTCGCCCATCGACACCCAGGTATCGGTAACCACACAGTCGGCGTCCTTTAAGGCGGCTTCCGGGTCCTCGCCGATCTTGATCGCGGCGCCCGACGATTTCACCCAGTCCATCAACCATTTCTTCGGCTTGAGCTCGCCCGGCGTTGCCACCCTGAGCTCGAAATCGAAGCGGTCGGCCGCATGCATCCAGGAAGCCAGCACATTATTGGAGTCGCCGGTCCAAGCGACGGTGCGGCCGCGAATGGAGCCGAGTTTTTCCTCGAAAGTCATCACGTCGGCCAGCACCTGGCAGGGATGCGAGCGCCGCGTGAGCCCGTTGATCACCGGCACCGTGGCGTGACGCGCGAGTTCGGCCACCGCCTCGTGGTCGAGGATGCGGATCATGATGGCGTCGACGAAACGCGACAGCACGCGCGCGGTGTCGGCCAGCGTCTCGCCGCGGCCAAGTTGCATTTCCTGCGCGGTCAGCATGATCGCTTCGCCGCCGAGTTGGCGCATGGCGACATCGAACGATACGCGCGTGCGCGTCGAGGGCTTGTCGAAGATCATCGCCAGTGTCTTGCCGGCGAGCGGCTCCGTCATGACGCCGCGCTTGCGCTCGGCCTTCAAGGCGCGGCTGTTGTCGATCAGCCCGGCCAGCACGGGCTTCGGGACATCGATAAGATCGAGGAAGTGCCGCACGCCGTTTCCGGTCATGACGCCGCCTCCTGCTTCACCGGTCGAGGATGCGCCTTGGCGAGTCGGGCACAGGCCCGATCGATGCGCGCCACGGCTTCGGCGATTTCCGTCGCGCCGATGATCAGCGGCGGCAGCAGGCGCACGACATTGTCCCCGGCGCCGAGCGCGATCATCTTCTCGCGGCGCAGCTCGTCCACCATCTCCGAGGCCGGCGGTACCATGCGCAGGCCGATCAGCAGGCCTTCGCCGCGCACCTCGGCGATCACCGCGGCATACCGGTCCTTGAGTTCGGCGAGCTTTTGCTTGAGCACGAGGGCGTTGCGCTTGACATTGTCGAGGAAACCGTCGGCCGTGATCACATCGAGCACCGCGTTGCCGACGGCCATCGCCAACGGATTGCCGCCGAAGGTCGAGCCATGCGTGCCGGCAGTCATGCCGTTGGAGGCTTCCGCCGTCGCCAGGCACGCGCCGACCGGAAAGCCGCCACCTAGCCCCTTGGCGATCGTCATGATGTCGGGCGTCACGCCGGTGTGCTGATAGGCGAACATATCGCCGGTACGGCCGATGCCGGTATGGATTTCATCGAAAATCAGCAGCAGCCCATTGTCGTCGCACAATTTGCGCAACGCGCGCAGGAACGCGTGCGGCACCACCCGCACGCCGCCCTCGCCCATGATCGGCTCGATCAGGATTGCGGCGGTCGCCGGACCGATCGCCTTCTTGGTCGCCTCCAGATCGGCGAACGGCACCTGGTCGAAACCCTCGACCGGCGGGCCGAAGCCTTCGAGATATTTCTTGTTCCCGGTCGCGGCGATCGCGGCCAGCGTGCGCCCGTGGAACGCGCCTTCGAAGGTGACGATGCGGAACCGCTCGGGCTTGCCGCAGGCGAACTGGTATTTGCGCGCCATCTTGATCGCGCATTCGATCGCCTCGGCGCCGGAATTCTGGAAGAACACGGTGTCGGCGAAACTGAGGACGCACAGCCGGTCGGCCAGCCGTTCGCCTTCCGGAATGCGGTACAGGTTGGAGACATGCCAGACCTTGCGCGCCTGATCCTCGAGCGCGCTCACCAGCCGAGGATGCGCATGTCCGAGAGCATTAACGGCAACGCCGGTGGTGAAATCGAGATAGCGCTCGCCGTCAGCCGTGAACAGCCAAGCGCCCTCGCCCCGCTCGAAAGCGAGGTCGACGCGCGCATAGGTCGGCAATAGATGCGAGTTCTCGGCCACTTGGATCCATCGAATATTTTCGTTTGCGCATGATCTTTACTGAAATCCGCTGACACTTTTCGGGATCATGCACACGCCGAAAAGAAATGTGCCGCCTCGCCGGGCGGCACTTTTTTCATTGTATTGCAGGCGCTTGCCCTGTCAACACGCGTGCCGGA
>JBOHII010000450.1:0-3029 GCA_050725955.1 Pseudolabrys sp.
AAAGCCATAACGGGCAGACCGTCGTCTGCCCGTCACAAGCTCTCGGATCCATTTCGGGCGCGCAAGCGTGAGCCGGCGACAACCGTACCCAGTTACTGAGAGCCAGGACCGGCAAACATGGACCACGAATACTGCAAGCAGCACCCACGTCCCATGCCCGCTCCGATCATGGCGGCCATCCGAGTCCGGCGTAGCCGAAGAAGGGTGACCTGCGGGGAAGCCTATCCGTCTTCGTGCGCGTGGCAAGAGCAGTTTTTTTCCGCTGTGTGAACTACGGGGATAAATCATGGCGATCAGCATGAAACGCGCGGCCTATGCGGACATGTTCGGGCCGACCGTCGGCGACCGCGTGCGGCTTGCCGACACCGATCTGATCGTCGAGGTGGAGAAGGATTTCACCGTCTATGGCGACGAGGTGAAATTCGGCGGCGGCAAGGTGATCCGCGACGGCATGGGCCAATCGCAAGTCACCAACAAGCAGGGCGCGGTCGACACCGTCATCACCAACGCGCTCATCCTCGATCACTGGGGCATCGTGAAGGCCGACGTCGGCATCAAAGACGGGAAAATTTCCGCGATCGGCAAGGCCGGCAATCCGGACATTCAACCGGGCGTCGGCATCATCATCGGTCCGGGCACCGAGGTGATCGCCGGCGAAGGAAAAATCCTCACCGCCGGCGGCTTCGACAGCCACATCCATTTCATCTGCCCGCAACAGGTGGACGAGGCGCTGATGTCGGGCGTCACCACCATGCTCGGCGGCGGCACCGGGCCGGCGCACGGCACATTCGCCACCACCTGCACGCCCGGGCCATGGCACATCGGCCGCATGATCCAGGCCGCCGACGCGTTGCCGATGAATCTCGGCTTCGCCGGCAAAGGCAACGCCTCGCGGCCGGCGGCGCTGGAAGAGATGGTCAAGGCCGGCGCCTGCGCGCTCAAGCTGCACGAGGACTGGGGCACCACGCCGGCGGCAATCGATTGCTGCCTTTCGGTCGCGGACAAATACGACGTGCAGGTGATGATCCACACCGACACGCTGAACGAGTCGGGCTTCGTCGAAGACACCATCAAGGCATTCAAGGGCCGCACCATCCACGCCTTTCACACCGAAGGCGCCGGCGGCGGCCACGCGCCGGACATCATCAAGGTGGCGGGCTTGAAGAACGTGCTGCCGTCCTCGACCAATCCGACGCGGCCGTTCACCCGCAACACCATCGACGAGCATCTCGACATGCTGATGGTGTGCCACCACCTCGATCCGTCGATTGCCGAGGATTTGGCGTTCGCGGAAAGCCGCATCCGCAAGGAGACCATCGCCGCGGAAGACATCCTGCACGATCTCGGCGCGCTGTCGATGATGTCGTCCGATTCACAAGCGATGGGCCGCCTGGGGGAGGTCATCATCCGCACTTGGCAGACCGCCGATAAAATGAAGAAACAGCGCGGCGCGCTTCCCGGCGAGAAGCCCCGCAACGACAACAAACGGGTGAAGCGCTACGTCGCCAAATACACCATCAACCCCGCGATTGCGCATGGCGTGTCCAAGCACATCGGTTCGGTGGAGAAGGGCAAGCTCGCGGACCTGGTGCTGTGGTCGCCGGCCTTCTTCGGCGTCAAACCGGAGACGGTGATCAAGGGCGGCTCCATCGTCGCCGCGCAGATGGGCGATCCCAATGCCTCGATCCCGACGCCGCAGCCGGTGCACTACCGGCCCATGTTCGGCGCCTTCGGCAAGGCGCTCACCGCGTCGTCGCTGGTGTTCGTGTCGAAAGCCGCGGCGCGCTCGAACCTGCGCAGCAGGCTCGGCGTGGAAAAGGAATTTGTCGCGGTGGAAAAGACGCGCACCATCGGCAAGAAGAGCATGATCCACAACGACGCCACACCCGACATCGAGGTCGACCCGGAAACCTACGAGGTGCGCGCCGACGGCGAGTTGCTCACCTGCGCGCCGGCCGAAACGCTGCCGATGGCGCAGCGGTACTTTCTGTTTTGAGTTTGGCGCTCTTGCTTCCCTCTCCCCTTGTGGGAGAGGGTGCCGAGCGAGCGAAGTGAGCGAGGCGGGTGAGGGGGTATTAAGTTCGAAGGGTAATTCCGGCTTGTGCTTCGCTTACGCTCCGCACTCGCCACCCTCTCCCACAAGGGGAGAGGGTTAAGACAGTTTGCCTCGCCGATTGCACAACAGAGTAGAATGCGCGCATGCGCCGGGTCACATCGATCAAACCATCGAGCGAATGGGACGCGGGAGCCGCGCGCGACCGCGTCGTGCTCGACGCCGGCGACCGGCAGCGCCGGCGCATTGTATTGAAGGGCGAGAAGGGCACCGAGTTCCTGCTCGATTTCGACAAGCCCGTGACTTTGCGCGACGGCGACGGTTTGGTGCTCGACGATGGCAATATCGTGCTTGTTGCCGGCATGGCGGAATCGCTGATCGAGGTCTCAGCGCACAGCGCGCTCGATACCGTGCGGCTCGCCTGGCACCTCGGCAACCGCCACACCTACGTGCAGATCGTCGGCGGCAGAATCCGCATCAGACGCGATCACGTGCTGGAGGACATGCTGCGCGGCCTCGGCGCGCATCTTCACGCGCTGGAAGCGCCGTTCGATCCGGAAGTGCAGCCGCATGGCGCATAAACGAAAGAACATACCCCTAAAGAGCAAGACGGCTTCCTTGCTTCACCTCTCCCCGCGCGCTGGGAGAGGTCGACCCGCCGAAGCAGTCGCGAAGGCGGGTCGGGTGAGGGGGCCTCGCCGCAATTCTGAGCGGACAGATTCGCCCCCTCACCCGGCTCACAGCGCAAGCGCTGCTCGCCACCCTCTCCCCGCAGGCGGGGAGAGGGAGGAAAGCGCGCTCGCGGGGGGAGGAGAGAAAGCCCTCTACCGCCTCATGGCATGGCTCTCCCCGGCGTTTCCGGTCGGCGCTTTCTCCTATTCCAGCGGAATCGAATGGGCGGTAGAAGCCGGCGACATCAAGGATGCCGAAACGCTCAAGGGCTGGCTCGGTGTGATGCTGGCCGAAGGGGGCGGCT
>JBOHII010000451.1:0-12897 GCA_050725955.1 Pseudolabrys sp.
GTTGTGTGACAGTGCCGGGCTGCGCGGTGCTAAAATCGCGTCGATTCGTGGCAGGAGGTGTTTATGGCCGAGTCCGAGAACGGCGTTAAACGGGTGCTGCAGATAAAGGCGCGGGCCCTGGGCGACCCGTCGCAGGTGCTCCCGCTCGTCCGCAGCGCCGCCCCGTTCTATCGGACGCTAGGCGGCACCAGCTTCCGCGTGCTGCAAAACGTCGACGATCCGGCCCAGTTGCTGGTCGAGATCGAGTACGCCGCCCATGCTGCGCTCGAAGTCAACCGCCACAAACTGGCGAGCGACCCCATGGTGCGCACCTTTCTGCAGGGTTGGCGCGCTATCCTGCAGGGCAGTGCCGACATGGACGTGTATGAGGACGTGACTGAATCCTCATGAATCGAGAGGGCGCGCCCGCCCCTTGACCGCCCCTGCCATCTTCAGTTCAACAAAGCCGGGAAAGGCCGCCGGGCCGTGCTGCCGGGGCCGCCACGGAAAGAAGCCCAATGGCCGCTAGCGACAAAAAGGCGCCTAAGAAGGTTGTGCTCGCCTATTCCGGCGGGCTCGATACCTCGATCATCCTGAAATGGTTGCAGGCGACCTACGCTTGCGAAATCGTCACCTTTACCGCCGATCTCGGCCAGGGCGAGGAGCTTGGCCCCGCACGCGAGAAGGCGCTGCGCGCCGGAATCAAGCCGGAGAACATTTTCATCGAGGATCTGCGCGAGGAGTTCGTACGCGATTTCGTGTTCCCGATGTTTCGCGCCAATACCCTATACGAAGGCCAATACCTGCTCGGCACCTCGATTGCGCGTCCGCTGATTGCGAAGAAGCAGATCGAGATCGCGCGCAAGGTCGGCGCCGACGCCGTCTGTCACGGCGCCACCGGCAAGGGCAACGACCAGGTGCGCTTCGAGCTGACCTATTACGCGCTTGAGCCCGGCATCAAGATTATCGCGCCCTGGCGGGAATGGACCTTCAAGGGCCGTGACGAGCTCCTGAAGTTCGCGCGCGATCATCAGATCGCCATCGCCAAGGACAAGGAAGGCGAGGCGCCGTTCTCCGTTGACGCCAACCTGCTGCACTCGTCGTCGGAAGGAAAAGTGCTGGAAGATCCGGCCAAGGAAGCTCCGGCCATCGTCTATCAGCGCACCATCTCGCCGATGCAGGCGCCGGACAAAGCGACCGATATCCGCATCGGCTTCAAGAAAGGCGACGCGGTGAGCATCGACGGTGAAATGCTGTCGCCGGCGACCCTGCTCGCGCGGCTCAACAAGCTCGGCCACGACAACGGCATCGGCCGCATCGACCTGGTAGAGAACCGCTTCGTTGGCATGAAATCGCGCGGCGTATACGAGACGCCCGGCGGCACCATCCTGCTGGCCGCGCACCGCGCCATGGAGTCGATCACGCTCGATCGCGGCGCCGGCCATCTCAAGGACGAACTGATGCCGCGTTACGCCGAGATGATCTACAACGGCTTCTGGTTCGCGCCGGAGCGTGAGATGCTGCAAGCCGCAATCGACAAATCGCAGGACCTGGTCGAAGGCGAGGTGCGGCTCAAGCTCTACAAGGGCAATGTCATCGTCTCCGGCCGCGAGAGCCCCGCCTCGCTCTATTCGTCGACCCTGGTGACCTTCGAGGATGACAAGGGCGCCTACGATCAGAAGGACGCCGAAGGCTTCATTAAGCTCAATGCGCTGCGGCTGCGCATGCTCGCGCAGCGGCGGAAAAAACTCAAACTCGATTGAGCGGAGGCAGCATGCCGCTGGTCGATCCCCTGCCGGAAGATCACGCGCCCGAACTGGTCGATCTGATCCAGTTCTTTCGCGGACCGCTCGGCACCGTGCCGAACAGCGTGCTCACCATGCAGCGGCGGCCGCAGATCGCGCGCGCTTTCACCGAACTCAACAAGGCGGTGATGGAGAACCACGGTCGCGTCACCGCCGAGCAAAAGCGGCTGATCGGCTATATCGCCTCGCAGGCGGCCGGCTGCCGCTATTGCCAGGCCCACACCATCCTTGCCGCCGAGCGCTTCGGCTCGAGCCCCGAACGCATGGCTGCGATCTGGGATTACGCCGCGAGCCCGCTATTCACCCCGGCGGAGAAGGCGGCCTTCGACTTCGCGCTTGCCGCGGCCAGCGTGCCGAACGCGGTCACGCCGGAAATCTCCGCCGCCCTCAAGGCGCATTGGACCGATGACGAGATCGTCGAAATCCTCGGCGTTGTGGCGCTGTTTGGCTATCTCAACCGTTGGAACGACTCGATGGCGACCACGCTGGAGCCGATCGGCGTCGCGGCCGGCGAGCGCCGTCTGCGCCCTGCCGGCTGGACCGCCGGCAAGCATGGTTGAATAATATTGGTGGGGGGACCGCCGGACGCGCCGACCACGGCGGCGACGGGTATGCCGAGGGGAAAATCGATGCGCCAGAGAGTCGAAAACTGGTTTGTCATGGCGATTGTCACCGCTGCGCTCGCGGCCTGCTCGACCACCAAGCCTAAGCCGGTCGATCCGAATCTGTTTCCCGCCAATTACAAGCGGGAAATTCTCGACACCATGACCGGCATGCTGATCGATCCGACCAATGTGCGCGACGCCTTTATTTCCGATCCGGTGCTCACGACGGTCGACAAGGAGCAGCGCTACACGGTCTGCATCCGTTACAATGCGCGCGACGACAGCCGCCAGTACATGGGCAGCACCGACCGCATCGGCTATTTCTACGCCGGCCACCTCAATCAATTGATCAAGGCGAGCAACGGGCAGTGCGCCGCCGCCGCCTACAAGCCGTTTCCCGAACTGGAAAAGCTCTGCCAGGCGACGAAGTGCGAATAGCGGCAACTAGCCCTTCAACCGCCCGATCAGGCCGTAAATATCGCCGAGCACGAACAGGTCGCGCACCTTTGCGTCCTCGAAGGTGAAGATCGGCATTCCGGTCCACCAGACGTGCTTGTCTGTCGGCGGAACGCCGAACATCTCCTTGCGATGAATTCCGTGAAACCGCATCTTGCCGCTGACCCGGTTGCCTTCCTCGATCAACGCCAGGATGTCGGTGGTGTATTGCCCGAGCGCGCCGGTCACATAATCAACGTAACCGGCGAATTGCGCGTAGCCGACGAGCGTCGGCCCGAGCGAGCCGCGGAAGCTGAAGCCCTCATGGAAAATTTGCGGGATCAGGCTTTTGTCCGCGTGGTCCCACAGCTCCTTGTAGAACACGCGCACCGTTTCCTTCTGCGGCGACAGCGTGACCCCGTCGAAGCTGAGCGCGGGCTCGTCCATGGCGGAAAGTTATAGACGACGTCAGTGCAACCGTCATGGCCGGGACCGGCCCGGCCATGACAAAGGCGAGTGCCCGCCGCTTGGCGCCTAATTCTCGCCGGTCAGCAGCGGCGTGATGCGGCGCACGGTGACGCGGCGGTTCTGCCGCTCCGGCCCCTGCGTTGGCACCTTGAGGAATTGCTCGCCGTAGCCCTGGGTGGTCAGGTCTTCCGGCGGAATGCCGAAGTCCTGGGTGAGGATTTCAGCCACTGCCTCGGCACGGCGATCCGACAGCGACAAATTGTCGACATCGGAGCCGACCGCGTCGGTGTGCCCCTCGATCAAATAGACCTCATTGGGGTTGCGCTCGATCGCCCGCCGCATCGCCGCCGCGATCGGTTCGAGCCGGCGCGCCTGATCCGGCGTCACCTCCCACGATCCGGTTTCGAAGGTGATGGTGTCGAGATCGATGCGCGGCATCCATTCGCGTAGGTTGTGCGTGTAGCGGATTTCGTCGAGCGTATAGCGGCGGTCGATGTGCATGACCGGCGGCGCAATCAGGGTGTCATACAGCAGGTCGGGGCCGGCGCGGTCGGCGTCGACGATGTAACGGTCACGCGGGATATGGACGCGGGGGGCCGCCAGATTGGCGATGAAGCCGAAGCCGGCCGCCGGCCCCAAGCGGCGATTGTCGATCAGCACGAATTCGTGGCCGTTGCGGTCGCGCCGGATGCGCCGCAGCAAGCGTCCATTGGCATCGACAATGGTGATGATGCGCGAGCCATCAGGCCGGACGATGACGGTTTCCGTCTCGTTGCCGCGATGCTCCACATGGACGTCGCGCGCACCGCGCCGGAAGCGGTCGGTGTCGTCGTGCCGGATGAACATCTGTCCGTTTTCGCGCGTGATGGTGCGGTTTTGCTCGCGGATGACCGTGCGGTTGCCCTCATGGGTTTCGCGCCGTTCGCCGCGCAGTTGTTCCAGCCGCCGATTGGCCGGCGCGACGGCCGGCTGCTGCTGGCCCGACTTCTGCATCTGTTGATTTTGCAGCGGCTTTTGCATTGGCTGGTTCTGCACGGGCTTCTGCATCGGCTGTTGCTGCTGAACGGGCTTGTGCATTGGTTGGTTCTGCACCGGCTTCTGCATCGGCGGCTGCTGCTCAACGGGCTTGTGCATTGGCTGGTTCTGCACCGGCTTTTGCATTGGCTGCTGTTGTTGAACGGGCTTGTGCATCGGCTGGTTCTGTACCGGCTTTTGCATCGGCTGGTTCTGCACCGGCTTTTTCTGCTGCTGCTGGCCGGCCGGTTGTCCCGTTTGTTGATTTTTGCCGCCGCGCAGGAATTTCTGCTCCTTATCCTTGTCATTTTGCTGCTGCGCCTGCGCGACCATCATGTCGGAATTCCGCTCCGCCGCGACAACATTCGCGCCGATGACAAAACACGGCGCGGTGACGCCGATCGCCATGAGTAATCTAAGATTCATCCGTAGGGCCTTTCCTCGTCTTGATTGTGTGACGCCATGCTGCGGCGTTTATTGGAGTTTCACATAATTGCTGGGATTTGTCGCCGGTGTGACCGCCGCGGGACGAAACTGTGTCCCGCGCAAAGCGGCCATAACCAATGACGATTTTGCTTTTGCTGTACCGCAAGATGGGCAGCCGCGGCCGCCGGCCGCATCTCGCCCGCGCCGACCGTCCTGCGCTTAGACCTGCCGGTCGACCATCGCCTTTTTCAAATCGGCGATCTGCTTTGCCGGGTTAAGGCCCTTGGGGCAGGCCTTCGTGCAGTTGAGGATGGTGTGGCAGCGGTAAAGCCGGAACGGGTCCTCGAGATTGTCGAGCCGCTCGCCGGTCGCCTCGTCGCGGCTGTCCTTGACCCAGCGATTGGCCTGCAACAGCGCCGCCGGGCCGAGATAACGGTCGGAATTCCACCAGTAGCTCGGGCACGAGGTCGAGCAGCAGGCGCACAAGATGCATTCATACATGCCGTCGAGCTTGCTGCGATCCTCGTGGCTCTGCTTCCATTCCTTCTCGGGCGTCGGGCTCACGGTCTTCAGCCACGGCTCGATGGAAGCGTATTGCGCGTAGAAATTCTTCAGGTCCGGCACCAGGTCCTTGACCACCGGCTGGTGTGGCAGCGGATAGATGCGCACCGGCGCCTTGCTGTCGTCGATCGCGTGGGTGCAGGCGAGCGTGTTGATGCCGTCGATATTCATGGCACAGGAGCCGCACACGCCCTCGCGGCAGGAGCGGCGGAAGGTGAGCGTCGGATCGATGTGGTTCTTGATCCAGATCAGCGCGTCGAGAATCATCGGACCGCAGTCGTCGCGGTCGACGTAGTAGATGTCGATGCGCGGATTGGCGCTGTCGTCGGGGTTCCAGCGATAGATGCGGAACTCGGTCTCGTGCGCAGCGCCGGGCGCGTGCGGCCAAGTTTGCCCCTGCGTGATCTTGGAATTTTTCGGCAGCGTGAATTCGGACATTTCGGTATTCCGCGTTGGTTCGGGAGCTTGGCGTCAGTAGACGCGCGCTTTCGGCTCGATATAGGCGACGTCGTTGGTGAGCGTGTAGGTGTGCACCGGGCGGTAGTCGATCGTGACCTTGCCCTTGGCGTCCATCCAGGCGAGCGTGTGTTTCATCCAATCCTTATCGTCGCGCTGCGGGAAATCCTCGCGCGCGTGAGCGCCGCGGCTTTCGGTTCTGTTTTTCGCCGAATCCATGGTGACCACGGCCTGCGCCAGCAGATTGTCGAGCTCGAGCGTCTCGATCAGGTCGGAATTCCAGATCAGCGAGCGGTCCGTGACGTGCACGTCGGCGAGACCGGCGTTGATGTCGTGGATCAACTCGTGGCCTTCCTCCAGCACCTCGCCGGTACGGAACACCGCGCAATGGCTCTGCATCACCTTCTGCATGTCGAGCCGCAGCTGCGCGGTGCCGGTGCCGCCGGAGGCGTTGCGCAGCCGGTCGAGCCGCGACAGCGCGAAATCGGCGGAATCCTTTGGCAGCGCCGGCTGCTCGGCGTTGGGCGTCAGGATTTCGGCGCAGCGCAGCGCGGCGGCGCGGCCGAACACGACGAGATCGATCAATGAATTCGAGCCGAGCCGGTTGGCGCCGTGCACCGACACGCAAGCCGCTTCGCCCAGCGCCATCAGGCCGGGGATCACCGTGTCTGGATCGCCGTTTTTCTTGCTCAGCGCCTCGCCGTGGAAGTTGGTGGGGATGCCGCCCATGTTGTAGTGCACGGTCGGGAGCACAGGGATCGGCTCGCGCGTGACGTCGACATTGGCGAATATGCGCGCGGTTTCGCTGATGCCGGGCAGCCGTTCGTGCAGCACCGCCGGGTCGAGATGGTCGAGGTGCAGAAACAGGTGATCCTTTTCCTTGCCGACGCCGCGGCCCTCGCGGATCTCGATGGTCATGGCGCGCGAGACCACGTCGCGCGAGGCGAGATCCTTGGCCGACGGCGCATAGCGTTCCATGAAGCGCTCGCTCTCGGAATTGACCAGATAGCCGCCTTCACCGCGCGAGCCTTCGGTGATCAAGCAGCCGGCCGGGTAAATGCCGGTCGGATGAAACTGCACGAATTCCATGTCCTGCAACGGCAGGCCGGCGCGCAGCACCATGGCATTCCCGTCGCCAGTGCAGATATGCGCCGAGGTGCACGAGAAATAAGTGCGTCCGTAACCGCCGGTGGCGAGGATGGTCATGTTGGCGGAAAAGCGGTGAATGGTGCCGTCGTCCAGGTTCAGCGCGACCACGCCGCGGCAACGGCCGTCGTCGTCCATGATCAGGTCGATAGCGAAATATTCGATGTAGAACTCGGTCGCGTGCCGCAGCGCCTGGCCGTACATAGTGTGCAGCATGGCGTGACCGGTGCGGTCGGCGGCGGCGCAAGTGCGTTGCGCGATGCCCTTGCCGTACTGCGTGGTCATGCCGCCGAACGGGCGCTGATAGATCTTGCCGTCATCCTCGCGGCGCGAGAACGGCAGGCCCCAGTGCTCGAGTTCGTAAACCGCGGCCGGGGCGTGGCGGCAGAGATATTCGATGGCGTCCTGGTCGCCGAGCCAGTCCGACCCCTTCACGGTGTCGTACATGTGCCAGCGCCAATAGTCCTCGCCCATATTGACGAGGGCTGCGGCAATGCCGCCTTGCGCCGCCACCGTGTGCGAACGGGTGGGGAACACCTTAGTGATGCAGGCGGTGCGCAGGCCCGCCTCGCTGCAGCCGACCGCCGCGCGCAGGCCGGAGCCGCCGGCGCCGATCACTACCACGTCGTAGGTGTGATTCTCGATCGGGTAGGCTTTGCCGTTGACCGCCGGCGCCGCGTTCGATTTTCCGTTCGTCGCCATGGTCAGACTCCGAACGAAAGCTTGAGGATGGCGAAGGCGGCGACAAAGCCGACCGCGAAAACGAAGAACGTATTGGCCATCAGGCTGAGCAACTTCAATTTGTCCTCATGCACGTAGTCGAGGATGATTTCCTGCATGCCGATCCACATGTGGTAGGCGGTATTGATGATGAACAGCAGCATGAGGATGGCGACCAGCGGCGAGCCAAGAATCTGAACGACCGCGGCGTGACTGCGCCCGAGCAGCGCGATGATGATGATCACGACGGCCAAAGTCAGCGGAACATTGGCTACCGACGTGATGCGCTGATGCCAGAACGCCGCAGTGCCGGTATGGGCGGCGCCGAGGCCGCGCACGCGGCGTGCCGCGGTGCGCATTTGAGGCTCCATCATCGCGGGCCTCCCATGGCGAGATAGCCGACCACCCAGACAATGAGCGTGAGCGAGATCGAGCCGACGACGGTCGCCAGCACCATGAACTCGCGTTCGGCCGGCTCGAAGCCTGCGCCGAGGTCCCAGATCAGGTGGCGGATGCCGCCGAGCATGTGATGCAGCAGTGCCCAAGTGTAGCCGAAAAGGATCAGCCGCCCGATCCAGCTGCCCATGAACCATTCGACATAGGCATAGGCGTTAGGGCCGGAAGCCGCCGCGATGAGCCACCAGGCGATCAGCAGCATGCCAAAATACAACGCCGCGCCGGTGATGCGATGCGCGATCGACAACATCATCGTCAGCGTCGGCTTGTAGATCTGCAGGTGCGGAGAGAGCGGACGCGGCCGTCGCGGCCCTGCCGCCGATCCCGCATCAAGCTCGGCCATCAGCTTTCTCCAGTTTCTCCAGACTGCCCGGGAAGTGTCCCCTTGCTCGCGCCGTCCGAACAGTGTACTTCACCAAATACGAAGCTTGAGCCTGAAAATGCCATTGTGCAATATGTGTTCTATGTAGCCTGCCTTCGCGAAATAAGAAGGTACCGGTCCATGCGCTTCGATTTCACCGATCTCAACCTGTTCCGCCATGTCGTGGAGGCGGGCAGCATCACCCATGGCGCGGCGCGCGCGAATCTGGCGCTGGCCGCCGCGTCGACCCGCATCCGCAAGATGGAGCTCGCCTTCGGCACCGAATTGCTGGTGCGCGGCCGCCAGGGCGTGGTGCCGACCCAGCCCGGCCGTACCTTGCTGCAGCACGCACGCAGCATCCTGGCGCAGAGCGAGCGCCTGCAGGAAGATCTGACGCCCTACGCGCGCGGGCTCGCCGGCCAGGTGCGCGTACTTTCCAACACCAATGCGCTCACGGAGTTCCTGCCGGAGACGCTGAGCTCGTTCCTGACGGCCTATCCCGATATCAGCGTCGACCTCGAGGAGCGGCTGTCCGACGAGATCGTTGGCCTGATGGCGGAAGGCGCCGCCGATATCGGCATCGTCGCCGGCACGGTCGATTACGGCGGTCTGCATACGTTTCCGTTCCGCAGCGACCGCTTCGTGCTGGTGGTGGCGAAAAATCATCCGCTCGCCAATCGCTCGCGCATCGGCTTTGGCGAGGTGCTCGACTACGACATGGTCGGCCTCGACCGCGCCAGCGCGATCCAGCGCTTCCTCGCCGACAAGGCGAACCGCGTCGGCCGGCCGTTGCGGCTGCGGGTGCAATTGCGCAGCTTCGACGCCATCTGCCGTCTCGTCGAATGCAATGTCGGCGTCGGCATCGTGCCGGAGACCACGGTGAAACGCACCGAACGCAACATGGCGATATCATCGGTGCGCCTCACCGACGCCTGGGCGCTGCGCGAACTCTCGATCTGCGTGCGCGACATCGACACGCTGCCGCCTTATGCGCGGCAGCTGGTCGATCACTTGAGGGCGAGCGCGTAGCGCCTCTGTCCCGGGCGCAACGTCTAGCGCGGAATCAGCACCCAGTAATCCAGATCGAGGATCACGGCCGGGTCGTATTCATTGTCGATCTTGTAGGGGAACTCCGCGCACGGTTTGTCCTTGGTGGCGACGGTGCGCAGGCGCAGCGCGCCGACGTCGTTGCGGCCGGGCAATTCGAATGTCGCCAGCACCTCTGACCAGGCGAACACGGTGAGGCCCGCGAACAGCGGCGCGACGTGCCGTCCGCCATTGATCGCGGCCACGTGAAAGGCATTGCCGAAGCCGTTGAACGAGAGCGCGCGCGCCAATGAGATGACGTGGCCGCCATAGATCAGGCGGCGGCCGAAACGGCCTTTGCTTTCGACGAACTGGTTGAAATGGATGCGCGCCGTATTCTGGTAGAGACGCGTGGCGATCATGTGCTCGGCTTCCTCGACCGTGATGCCGTCCATGTGATCGATCAATTCGCCGACGTAGTAATCGCCGAAGCGGTGCGGGCTGCCGGCAAGCGCGGTGTCGTAGGCGGCGGCATTGATGATCGGGCATCCGTTGCCGAGCGCCAGCGGCTCCACGCTGCGCGGCAACTCGGGCACCAGTTCTTCGGGCGGCGAGGCCGCCTCGTCACGCTTGCGCACCATCACCCAGCGGGCGAATTCGAGCACCAATTCGCCGTTCTGATTGGTGCCATGCGAGCGCACATAGACGATGCCGGTCTTCTTGTTCGAATTCTCTTTCAGTCCGATCACTTCGGACGCCGCATTGAGCGTATCGCCGGGATAAACCGGTTTCAGGAAGCGACAATCGGCATAGCCGAGATTGGCCACGGCATTGAGCGAAACATCCGGCACCGTCTTGCCGAACACCACGTGAAATACCAGGAGGTCGTCGACCGGCGAGCGCGGATAGCCGATCTTTTGCGCGAACGTGTCGGCGGACTGCACGGCAAAGCGCGGCCCGAACAAGCCGTTATAGAGCGCCACGTCGCCGGCGGTGACGGTATGCGGGGTGGCGTGGCGGATTTTCTGGCCGAGGCGGAAATCCTCGAAAAAATTTCCCTGGCTGGTTTTGGCAACTGGCGATTGGCTCAACGCTTTCACTCCTTCGTCACATCCGGCGCGGACGTTCATTCTCACAAAACCGTGAGCCAAACGCTAGGTTCGGACAACGGGAAACTGATGAGGACGTGTTTAGACCTTGTGATAGCCGATTACTTGCCAAGTTCATTCCTCAGGAGGATACCAAAATGAAAAAGAGCATTGTGCTTTCGGCGCTGATCGCGGCCGGTTTGGCCTTGACCTCGCTGGCGCCGGCAGCATTCGCCGACGACATGAAGAAGGACACCATGGCGAAAGACCACATGTCCAAGGACTCGATGATGAAGAAAGACGACATGGCCAAGGGCCACATGTCCAAGAAACACATGTCTAAGAAACACATGGCCAAGAAACACATGTCCAAGGACCACATGTCGAAAGACGATATGAAGAAGGATTCGATGAAGAAAGACGACATGATGAAGAAGTAGGCCCGCCAAGCCGGCCGGGCCTGTGCATCGGTGGGCCCGGCCGAGTGTTCAATCGGGTCTTTACTGGCTAGGATGATTGGGTGGGACTGCGATGACCGCCGAAACCGTGAACAGCTTGCCTGCCGACGCGACCATCCACCCCGGCTGGGTGCGCGTTTGCCACTGGCTCAACGCGCTGGCGATTCTGGTGATGATCGGCTCGGGATGGCAGATCTACAACGCCTCGCCGCTATTCAATTTCGAATTCTCCAGGCACTTCGCGCTCGGCAACTGGCTGGGCGGCGCACTGCTGTGGCATTTCGCCGCCATGTGGCTCCTCGTGGTCAACGGCATCGTCTATGTGACGCTCGGACTTGCCACCGGTCGCTTCCGCCGCAAGCTGTTGCCGATCTATCCGTCCGAGGTCTTGGTCGACGTCAAGGGGGCGCTCACCTTCAAGCTCGCGCATGACGATCTCTCGCACTACAACGCGGTGCAGAAGCTGCTTTACGTCGGCGTGATCCTGTGCGGCATCCTGATCGTGCTGTCCGGCCTGTCGATCTGGAAGCCGGTGCAGTTCAAGGAATTGACCGCGTTTTTCGGCGGCTATGATTTTGCCCGTTACGTGCATTTTTTCGCAATGAGCGCGATCGTCGCTTTTCTGTGCGTGCATGTGGCGTTGGCGCTGCTGGTGCCGAAGAGCCTGCGAGCCATGATCGCGGGGAAATAACATCATGCGCCAGCGCAAGATCATTCCCGGCGTCGATGCCAAGCTCCTGATCAAGGACGCCGCCAAGCTGATGCCCGCTCCGGCGCGGCGCTCATTCCTGCGCGGCGCGGCGAGCCTCGGTGCGCTCACCTTTCTCACCGGCTGCGACATCATCGACGGCGACAGCACGGAGAACATGCTGCGCAAGGTGTCCACCTTTAACGACTGGATGCAGGCGCGGCTATTCAGCGAAACAAAGCTCGCGCCGACCTTTTCGGAGAAAGACATCACCCGGCCGTTCCCGTTCAACGCCTATTACGATGTGGACGAGGCTCCGGTGGTCGATCCGGCGACCTATAAGCTTGAGATTTCCGGACTGGTCGAAAACAAGAAGCCGTGGACGCTCGATGAGCTGCATGCGCTGCCGGAAGTATCGCAGGTCACCCGCCACGTCTGCGTCGAGGGCTGGAGCGCGATCGGCTCCTGGCAGGGCGCGGTGCTGTCGGACTTCCTCAAGCGCATCGGGGCCGACACGCGCGCCAAATACGTCTGGTTCAAATGCGCCGAGGGCTACAGCAACACCATCGACATGCCGACCGCGCTGCATCCGCAGACGCAGATGACGTTCAAATACGATCACAAGCTGTTACCGGGCGCCTACGGCTTTCCGATGAAAATCCGTATTCCGACCAAGCTCGGCTACAAGAACCCGAAATACGTCGTGGCGATGGAAGTGACCAATACCGACAAAGGCGGCTATTGGGAGGACCAGGGCTACGAGTGGTTCGCCGGGCTTTAGGCGCCGTCCTTCTTGTCGTCGGACGATCGCGGCTCGGTGATGAGCCGCGCGCCGCGCTGGAACGTCAGATAGTCCAACAGCCAGATGAAGGCGACGACGAAGCGGTTGCGCAATCCGATCAGGAAATAAATGTGCACCACGCTCCAGAACAGCCAGCCGAGGAAACCGTGCAGTTGCAGCCAGCCGAGCTTCACCACCGCGGCGCGGCGGCCGACGGTCGCCAGTTCGCCGAGGTGCATGTAGCGGAACGGCGCCGGCGCCCGCCGTCTGGCGATGCGCGCCGCGATCGTCGCGCCGGCGTAATCTCCCATCTGCTTGGCAGCGGGTGCTACGCCGGGCACTACGTTGCCCCTGGCGTCGGTCACGGTCGCGGTATCGCCGATCACGAAAATATCCGGGTGTCCGGGCACCGACAGGTCCGCGT
>JBOHII010000452.1:0-1541 GCA_050725955.1 Pseudolabrys sp.
GGTGCAGATGGCGGAGCGCGTCGGCAAAGTTGGGAAACCGTTCGCGCGCGACCCAGGCCGCGTCCTGCCACTCGGCGAGATCGGGCAGCCGCGCCAGTGCCGCCTCCATCGCGCGCCGCACATTGCCAGGCGCCAGGCCTTCGGTGAGCGGATAGACCGGTTCGAT
Organism: Pseudolabrys sp.; assembly: GCA_050725955.1. Classification (GTDB taxonomy): domain Bacteria; phylum Pseudomonadota; class Alphaproteobacteria; order Rhizobiales; family Xanthobacteraceae; genus Pseudolabrys. Next base: position 167 of record JBOHII010000452.1, read on the forward strand.
CAGCGGCAGCGCGGCGAGGCCCTGTTCGTCGACCACGCGGTCGGGATGCACCATCTGCAACATGCCGTCGTAGAACTCGGCGGTGCCGGATACGTAGCGCGTCTCGCCGATCGGCAAGAGTTTTTCCAGATAATCCCGGCGCGCGTTGAAATAGGTCAACGTGATGTCGCCGGTGTCGTCGTGGGCGTAGATGCGGTAGGGCGCGCGCGAACGATGCGGCGGGCCGGGGCGGTGATCGTTGACCGTCACCGCAAGAGTGACCACCTGGCCCGCCTGCACGTCGCGCAGCTTCGGCCGCGCGCGCCGATCGACCGCACCCGACGGCAAATGAAACAAGAGATCGATGACGCGAGGGGCCTCGCGCGCGAGCAGCCGGGCATAGAGCTTTTCCAGCTTCGGCCCGACGCCGGAGAGGCTGGTCAGCGAAGCGAACAGGGGGCTGAGTACGAGCGGACGCATGGCCCGCCATGCTGGCTCGCGCGCTTTGCGGACGCAATGCGGACCTGTGCAAAGCGCCGCTGACAATTCCGGCGAAGCCCTCTATATAACCCGCGCCCGGCCCCGTCCGGGTTTTTGGCGTTGGAGCGACGGCATGACCGGCAAGGGGATTTCGAGCGAAGGGCTGGACGTGCGCCGCCGGCGCCTTCTGTTCCGCTCCTGGCATCGCGGCATCCGCGAGATGGACCTTGTACTCGGCCAATTCGCCGACGCGCAGATTGCGGCCTTGAGCGAGGCCGAACTCGACGAATATGAAAAATGGCTGGAAGTCCCCGACCAGCAGATCTTCTCCTGGGTGAACGGCTCGCAACCGGCGCCCGCGGCGATCGATACGGCGCTGTTCCGGCGCCTGCGCGACTTCCATCACGGCGGCTTGAAGGACAATGGCTAAGTCGCCCGCCGAATTGCTGAAAGCCGGAGCGCCGGTCACCCTGGCGCAGGTCGCCGACGGCGCCGAAGGGCTGGTGCTCGGCGATCTCGCGCGCGCCGTGGCGGCGCGCCCGGATGCGCCGGCGATTTCGCTTTGCGTTGTCTGCCGCGACGGCCAGCGGATGGCGCAGCTTGCGCGTGCGCTGGCGTTTTTCGGACCCGATATTCTGACGTTCGAATTTCCCGCATGGGATTGCCTGCCTTACGACCGCGTTTCTCCGAATGCGTCCGTGGTGGCGCAGCGCATGACCGCGTTGTCGCGGCTCGCGCGCGTGAAGGGTCGCGACAAGCCCTCGGTGCTGCTGACCACGGTGAACGCCGCGCTGCAGCGCGTGCCGGCCCGCGCGTTCGTGACCACCCACGCGCTTTCGGTCGCGCCGGGCAATGTCATCGGCATGACCGGTATCCAGACTTGGCTGGAGCTCAACGGATTTACGCGCGCCTCCAC
>JBOHII010000453.1:0-3717 GCA_050725955.1 Pseudolabrys sp.
GGCAAGGTCCGCCGCATGGCCAACGAATTCCAGGGCCAGTTCCAGGAGGCGCTGCGCGAGGCCGAATTTGCCGACCTGAAGAAGCACGCCGACGATATTTCGAGCTCGGTTGCCGAATTCTCCAACATGGACCCGCTCGCCGACGTGCAGAAGGACGTGGAGAGCGCCTTTCCGGAATCGCCGATGGCCGACAGCGCGCCGACGCCTGCCGTCGAAGCCGCGAGCCCGGCGACGGAAGCGGAGCCCGAACCGCCGCCGCTGCCGCAAATCGACGTGCCGCTGCCGCAGCAGCCGGCGTCCGTCGCTTCTGAAGATTTTGCACCCGCCGCGCCGCCGCCCGCCCAGAAAGCCGGGGGCGGCGGATGAGCGAACAGGACGAAGCCGAGATCGAGGCCAGCAAGGCGCCCTTGCTCGAGCATTTGGTCGAGTTGCGCTCGCGGCTGATCAAGGCGCTGCTCGCCTTCGCCGTGATGTTTGCGATTTGCTTTCTGTTCGCCAAGGACATCTACAACGTGCTGGTCTGGCCGTTCGTGTGGGTGGCCGGGCCGGAGAATTCCAAATTCATCTACACGGCGCTGCTCGAATATTTCATTACGCAGCTCAAGCTCGCCATGTTCGGCGCCGCTTTCTTGTCGTTCCCGGTGATAGCGGCGCAGATATACATGTTTGTCGCGCCCGGGCTCTATCGCCATGAACGCAAGGCGTTCCTGCCGTATCTGATCGCGACGCCGATATTCTTTACGCTCGGCGCGCTGGTGGTCTATTTCCTCGTGTTCCCGATGCTGATCCGCTTCTCGCTGCACATGCAGCAGCCAGGCGACGCGCACGACGCGACGATTTCGCTGATGCCCAAGGTGGGCGAGTATCTGTCGCTGATGATGACGCTGGTGCTGGCCTTCGGCGTCGCTTTTCAGTTGCCGGTGGTTCTGACGTTGCTGGGCCGCATCGGGCTCGTCACCTCCGAGCAACTCAAGTCGAAGCGGCGCTATTTCATCGTCGGCGCCTTCATCCTGGCGGCAGTCCTGACGCCGCCCGACGTGCTCAGCCAGATGTCGCTGGCGGTGCCCCTGATGCTTTTGTTCGAGGGCTCGATCTGGTCGGTGCGAATAGTGGAGAAGAAGGCGAAGGCCGAGGAGGCTGCAAAGGCTGCGGCCGCGGCGACCCCGCCCGACGACGCCACGGCCAAACCGGCGGAATAGCGGTATTAGGTCATTGCCGGGCTTTACCCGGCAATCCATCCGATGTGAATCCAAGATGTTTTTTCGATGGATGCGCGGGTCAAGCCCGCGCATGACGTGCTAGAAGCCACCGCCATGTACGACATCAAATGGATTCGCGAGCATCCGGATGACTTCGACCGCGGGCTGAAACGCCGTGGACTGGAGCCGTTGTCCGGCAAGTTGTTGGCGCTCGACGAAAAGCGGCGGGCGGCGATCACCAAATACGAACAGGCGCAGGCGCGCCGCAATGCGGCCTCAAAGGAGATCGGCGAGGCCAAGAAGAAAAAGGACGAAGCCGCCGCGCAGAAGCTGATGGCGGAGGTGAACGAGCTGAAGGTCACGCTGCCGGCGCTGGAGGCCGAGCAGAAGAAGCTTGGCGACGAACTCGATAAGGAGCTGGCGCAAATCCCGAACTTGCCGGCCGACGACGTGCCGGACGGCGTGGACGCCGGCGGCAATGTCGAGCGTCATCAGTCTGGCAAGAAACGCAACTACGCCTTCACGCCCAAGCAGCATTTCGAACTGGGTGAAGCGCTCGGCATGATGGATTTCGAGCTGGCGGCGAAACTGTCCGGCGCGCGCTTTGTGGTGTTGCAGAAGGGCCTGGCGCACATGGAGCGTGCACTCGGGCAATTGTTTCTCGACGTGCATACCAGCGAGAAGCACGGCTATACGGAAGTGAACCCGCCGCTGCTGGTGCGCGACGATGTGATGTTTGGCACTGCGCAGCTGCCGAAATTTGCGGAAGACCAATTTCAAACCACCCATCACGTCGACCAAAAAGAAGTGAATATTCGTCTGACGGAGGCGCATGAGACCCTTCGGAAAATTTTGTCAGGCGAAACCGAAATATCGCCCGTTGAACAAGCGAAGTTCAGAACTATACTGCCTGGAATTCAAAAAGTGTTTGATGAAGTAATTCTTCCGTTTTTGGAGAGCAGAAAAGCGGAAAGCCTCTGGCTCATCCCCACCGCCGAAGTGCCGCTGACCAATCTTGTTCGTGAGTCCATCCTCGACGAAGACACATTGCCGCGGCGCTACACCGCCTGCACGCCGTGCTTCCGCGCCGAGGCCGGCGCCGCCGGCAAGGACACCCGCGGCATGATCCGCCAGCACCAGTTCACCAAGGTCGAACTCGTTTCCATCACCACGCCGGAAAAATCAAAGGAAGAGCACGAGCGCATGCTGGCCTGCGCCGAAGAGGTGCTGAAAAAACTCGACCTGCATTACCGCGTGGCAACGCTGTGCACCGGCGACATGGGTTTCGCCGCGCAGAAAACCTACGACATCGAGGTCTGGCTGCCGGGGCAAAACGCCTATCGCGAGATTTCGTCCTGCTCGAACTGCGGCGAGTTTCAGGCGCGCCGCATGAACGCGCGATACAAGGGCAAGGACGGCAAAGTGAAGGGCTTCGTGCACACGCTCAACGGCTCGGGCGTCGCGGTCGGCCGCGCGCTCATCGCGGTGATGGAAAACTACCAGGACGAGGGCGGCGCCATCGCCGTGCCGGACGCGCTTCTGCCCTATATGGGCGGCATGACCAAGATCGAGAAAGCAAAGTAATGCGGCGGCAAGTTATGTTTCGTCATTCCGGGGCGCCGCGAAGCGGCGAACCCGGAATCCATAGGCAGATTAAGAGGCCGCAAATTGGGCTCTGGATTCCGGGTCCGCGCCTTCGGCGCGTCCCGGAATGACAGTTAAAATGCGAATCCTCATCACCAATGACGACGGCATCCACGCGCCGGGTCTGGAGGCGTGCGAAACCATCGCGCGCGAATTGGGCGGCGAGGTTTGGATCGTGGCGCCGGAGACCGACCAGTCCGGCGTGTCGCATTCGCTCTCGCTCAACGATCCGCTGCGCCTGCGCGAAGTCGGCGAACGGCATTTTGCGGTCAAGGGCACGCCGACCGATTGCGTCATCATGGGCGCGCGCCACATCATGAAGGAAATGCCGGAGCTGGTGCTCTCGGGCGTCAACCGCGGGCGCAACTGCGCCGAGGATGTCACCTATTCCGGCACGGTCGCCGGCGCCATGGAGGGCACCGTCCTCGGCATTCCTTCGTTCGCGCTGTCGCAGGCCTATGCCGCCGCCAGCCGGCACAAGCCCTTTTGGGAGACCGCGATCAAATTCGCGCCCGATCTCATCCGCCGCGTGCTCGCAGCCGGGCTGCCGCGGGATGTGCTGGTCAATGTCAATTTTCCCGATTGCCTGCCGGAGCAAGTCGCCGGCATCACCGTCGCGGTGCAGGGCAAGCGCGACCAGGAACTGTTGCGCATCGATCCGCGGCGCGACGGCCGCGGCAATCCGTACTACTGGATCGCCTTCGGCCGCGGCGGCCTCGCCGGTGCGGCCGCCGGCAGCGATCTCGCAGCGCTGAACGAAAACCGCATCGCCGTCACGCCGCTGCGGCTCGACCTCACCGACGAGCCGTTCATGACCAAGCTCGCGCAAGTGTTCGCCTAGCGTGCGCCAAATATCGCATCGAGCGCCGCCTTG
>JBOHII010000454.1:0-4528 GCA_050725955.1 Pseudolabrys sp.
CCGGCGAATGTCGCGTGCTCGCCACCGACGACAAGAAACGCTGGATCGACCAGGTCGCACTCGGTCCCGACAACGCCGTCGCCTGGTCGGCGGGCAAAGCCGCGCATGTCCTCACCAAGAAAGGCGAGGCGCGTCATTACGAAGCGCCCTCGACAGTGGCGGGGCTCGCCTTCGCGCCAAAAGGCTTTCGGCTGGCCATCGCGCATTACAATGGCGCTACACTTTGGTTTCCCAATGCCTCGGCCAAGCCGCAGACGCTGACCTGGAAGGGCTCGCATTTGAGCGTTGCCTTCAGCCCGGACGGCAAGTTTGTGATCACCGCAATGCAGGAGCCGATGTTGCACGGCTGGCGGCTGCCGGAAGGCCAGCACATGCGCATGTCGGGTTATACGGCGCGGGTGCGCTCGCTCGGCTGGACCGCGGAGGAGGCGTTCCTGGCGACTTCCGGCTCCGAGCAGCTAATCCTATGGCCGTTCGACGGCAAGGACGGCCCCATGGGCCGCCAGCCGAAGATCCTCGCCCGCTCGCCGGCGCGCGTCGCCGTGGTCGCCTGCCATCCGCGCCAGCCGGTGGTGGCGGTGGGTTATGCGGACGGCCGCGTGGTGCTGGTGCGCACCGACGATGGCGCGCTGATCCTGGTGCGTGAGCAGGGCGCCGCGCCAGTCAGCGCGCTCGGCTGGGATGCCATCGGCCAAACACTCGCATTTGGCACCGAAGCGGGCGAAGCCGGCGTGCTTACGTTCTAAGCGGCCGCTCAGCGCACCAGCACGTTCTTGAACTGCCAGGGGTCGCGCTTGTCGATTTCTTCGGGGAACAGGCCGGGCCGGTCGACGAGCGGCGTCCAGTCGGTATAGGCGCCGATCACTGGGCCGAGGTAGGGCATCTGCACTTCGAGGCAGCGCCGGAAATCCATCTCGTCGGTCTCGACGATGCCGGCACTCGGGTTCTCCAGCGCCCACACCATGCCGGCGAGCACGGCACTCGTCACCTGCAGGCCGGTCGCGTTCTGATATGGCGCGATTTGACGGGTCTCGTCGATCGAAAGCTGCGAGCCGTACCAATAGGCGTTCTTCTTGTGGCCGTAGAGCAGCACTCCGAGTTCGTCGATGCCCTCGATGATCTCGTGTTCGTCCCAAATGTGGATCGCCGGCTGGGGCTTGCCGGCCTGGCCGAACAGTTCGTGCAGCGAAAGCACCGCGTCGTTGCAGGGGTGATAGGCGTAGTGGCAGGTGGGCCGGTAGGTGACCTTGCGGCCCTGGCGTAGCGTGAAGTAGTCGGCGATTGAGATCGACTCGTTGTGGGTGACCAGGAAGCCGTATTGCGCCTTGGCGGTCGGCGTCCAGGAGCGCACGCGGGTATTGGCCCCCGGCTGATTCATGTAGATCGCCGCCTGGCAGCCCTTTTTGTGCTTGCCGCTGTTCTTGGGCATCCACTTTTCGTGCGTACCCCAGCCGAGTTCGGCCGGCTGCATACCTTCTGACAGGAAGCCTTCCACCGACCAAGTGTTGCAGAACACCTCGATCGGCTTCGCCGTCTTGGCGATCTGGGTGTCGCGTTCGGCGATATGGATGCCCTTGATGCCGGCCTGCTTGGCGAGCCGGCCCCATTCCTCGCGCGTCTTCGGCTCCTTGAACTTGAGGCCGATGTCGCCTGCAACATTGAGCAGCGCCTGCTTGACGAACCAGGACACCATGCCGGGATTGGCGCCGCAGCAGGACACCGCGGTCGGTCCGCCCGGCCTCTTGCGGCGGGCGGCGAGGACGGTCTCGCGCAGCGCGTAATTCGTGCGCGCCTCCGGGTCGAGCTTGCTGTCGAAATAGAAGCCGAGCCAGGGCTCGACCACGGTATCGATATAAAGCGCGCCGGTCTCGCGGCAGAGCTCCATGATATCGAGCGATGAGGTGTCGACCGAAAGGTTTACGCAGAAGCCCTGGCCGCCGCCGGCGGTGAGCAGTGGGGTGAGCAGGTGCCGGTAATTGTCCCGGGTGACGGCCTGGTGGATGAAGCGGATGCCACGCTCGTCCAACAGGCGGCGGTCCTTGTCTTCAGGGTCGATGACCACGAAACGCGACTTGTCGTAGCTGAAATGGCGCTCGATCAGCGGCAGCGTGCCTTTGCCGATCGAGCCGAAGCCGATCATTACAATGGGGCCGGTGATGCTGGCATGAACGGGCCAATTGGTCATTTCTCGAAGCCTCCCAGTAATAAATTTGTGATATCTGCCGCGGCGCGCGAACGGAAGGGCGGCGCCGGCGATTCCGGCGCTGCGTCCACGAAAATCTGGCGATTTTGCTAGGCCGCGCGCGGGTGGCCGCCGCGGGCGCGCCGCGGGCGTCGGTCATGCGCCACCAGCGCGGCGAGGTCGGCCTTCGGCTCAGACCTGCCGGTCGCGGCGATCATGCCGCGCGCGCCGTCGAGCGCGCCTGCAACGAGTTCGAGCGCGAGCAGCCGGCGTTTTTCGAACGGTCCCGGCATCCACAGCGCGCCGGTCTTTTCAGAGCTGAAGCCGAAGCGGCCGTAGTAGGGCGCATCGCCCACCAGCACGATGGCCGCGTGGCCGAGCTTGCGCGCGGCCGCGATCGCGCGCCGCACCAGGGCGGCGCCGATGCCGCGATTGCGGCAATCGGTCGCGACCGCCACCGGGCCCAGCAACAGGGCCGGGTGGCCATTGCCGCAGACGATAGTCCACAGCCGGGCGCTGCCGATCGCCCGCCTTCCGTCGGCGGCGATGAAGCTGAGGCCAGCGGCCGGCAAACGGCCGTCGCGCAGCCGTTCGGAGGTCTTGCGGGTGCGAGCTTCGCCAAAGGCCTCGTCAAGCAGCGTCTCGCGCGCTTCGACGTCGGCCGGTTTTTCGTGACGCAACGTGATCATCAGTCGCGGTCCTCGGTGCTGTTCTTCTCCCTCCCCCGCTTGCGGGGGAGGGGCGGGATGGGGGCTACTTGCGCGCAAGCAAACGCCCCCTCCCGACGCGCTGTCGCGCTTCCACCTCCCCCGCAGGCGGGGGAGGTGGAGCTGGTGTCGATGTCAGATGTGATAGGTCTTCAGCGGCGCGAAGCCGTTGAAGGCCACCGACGAGTAGGTCGCCGTGTAGGCCCCGGTTCCCTCGATCAGCACCTTGTCGCCGATCTCCAGGCTCACCGGCAGCGGATACGGCTGCTTCTCGTACAGCACGTCGGCTGAGTCGCAGGTCGGTCCGGCCAACACGCAGGGCGCCATGGGGTCGCCGTCGCGCGGGGTGCGGATCGGGTAGCGGATCGACTCGTCCATGGTCTCGGCCAGGCCGCCGAACTTGCCGATGTCAAGATAGACCCAGCGCACGTCGTCCTCCTCGCTCTTCTTGGAGACGAGCACGACTTCGCTTTCGATCACCCCGGCATTGCCGACCATGCCGCGGCCCGGCTCGATGATGGTCTCCGGGATGCGATTGCCGAAATGCTTGCGCAGCGCCTTGAAGATGGCGTTGCCGTAGGTTTTCACCGTCGGCACGTTCTTCAGGTACTTGGTCGGGAAGCCGCCGCCGAGGTTGACCATCGCGAGGTTCATGCCGCGTTCGCCGCACTCCTTGAACACCGACGCCGCCGAGGCCAGCGCGCGGTCCCAGGCGTGCTGGTTGCGCTGCTGGGAACCGACATGGAACGACACCCCATGCGGCTCCAGACCCAGCTTGAGGGCGTGCTCGAGCACGTCCACGGCCATGGCCGGCTCGCAGCCGAACTTGCGCGACAGCGGCCACTCCGCCCCGACGCAGTCGGAGAGGATGCGGCAGAAGACGCGAGAGCCGGGCGCCGCGCGGGCGACCTTTTCCACCTCGGCCTTGCAGTCGACCGCGTACAGGCGCACGCCGAGCTTGAAGACGCGCGCGATGTCGCGCTCCTTCTTGATCGTGTTGCCGTAGCTGATGCGGTCGGCCGTGGCGCCGGCGGCGAGCACCATCTCCGTCTCGGCGAGCGAAGCGGTGTCGAAGCAGGAGCCGAGCTTGGCCAATAGCGACAACACCTCCGGCGCCGGGTTGGCCTTCACGGCGTAGAAAACGCGCGTGTCGGGCAACGCTTTGGCGAAGGCATTGTAGTTGTCTTTGACGACGTCGAGGTCGACGACGAGGCAAGGGCCATCGTCGTTTCGCTTACGTAGGAATTCGCGGATGCGCTCAGTCATGGCGCTCTCCCCACTCAAGGGGGCGGTCTAACGCCCCAGATGACGCGGTTATCCAAGCTTGCCGCCGCGCGCGATGGGGACGCGCAGGCGATTCCGCTCTTCAACCGCTCATGCTGCCTTGGATTGGAAAGGGGAGACCCCCGTCCGCACGGCCGGCAAAGATGAACAAGCCTCTTCGGTGACCCGGGCCGGTGGTGGAGACCGGCAGAGACCAAGGAAGCCCGATCGTCGTTGCTTTAAGCCGCGTCCCCTGCTGAGAGCAGGGTTTGCCGGTTTCGCCTCCGGCTGCCGGTCAGATTTCTTGGAGAGCTTTGGCTTCTCTCTCCAGGCGGCTGGCGGGCCTCTTGTCCCGCTACCTACCGACCGACACACG
>JBOHII010000455.1:0-4346 GCA_050725955.1 Pseudolabrys sp.
CTTTCCATATTGGCGGCGAGCACCGCGCGCGTGGGCGGCACGCCGTCGGGCAGCGCCACCACCGCACTCGCCGGGATATTGAACAGGCTTTGATGCGGATGCAGCGCGAACACGGCGCGGCCGATCATGTCCGCGGGCCCGGCCTCGACGCGGCCGACGGTGGCGTAACCGTATTTCACCGGAAACGGAAAATCGCCGGCCATGAAGGGCGCCCGCATGCGCGCGTATTCGCTTTTAGGCACGTGGCCGCGCGACACCAGCGCCTCGGTGCCGCGGCTGAGCGCGCCATAGAGCGCCCGCAGGCGAAGCTCACCCGGCCCCGGGGCGGCGAGCCTTTCGGCGCGGATCTCGGCGCGTCCCGGCCCCGCATACCACAGCGCCTCGGCCACCTCCTCGGTCCGGCTGGTCGCCAAATTATCAAATCCCCGGTTGGACTTCTGCGGCGGTCACCTGTGTTATACCCTGCACCGATTGCCACGACATCGGAAGCCGTAAGCCGCGTGTTGCAACGTTCCAACCTACAGCTACCGGAAACCGCCCGCGCCGGAAAGATCATGACCGGCCGGCGGGTGCTGTTCGGCGCGCTGTTTGCCGCGACCACGGCCGGATCGCTCTTTCTCATGGCCATGGCGTTGTCGGCCGGCGGTTTCAGCCTCACCGACTTTGCCATCCTCGCGCTGTTTGCGTTGACGCTGCCGTGGATGGTGGCCGGATTCTGGAACGCCATGATCGGCTTTCTGATCATGCGCTTTGCCGACCCGGTCGCGATCGTACTCCCGGCCGCCGCCGGCATTCTCGGCCATGAGCGGATCACCGCCTCGACCGCGATCCTGCTGTGCATCCGCAACGAATTGCCGGAGCGGATGATCCGCAATCTCGAACCGATGCTCGAAGGCCTTGCCGATGTCGGCGACCGCTTTCACCTCTACGTCCTGAGCGACACCGGCGATGCCGGCATCGCCGCGCAGGAAGAAGCGCGTTTCGCCGCGCTCACCGCGCGTTGGCAAGGCCGCATCGCGGTCGATTACCGGCGGCGCCAGCACAATACCGGCTACAAGGCCGGCAACATCCGCGACTTCTGCGAGCGTTGGGGGACAAAGCACGACTTCGCCGTGGTGCTCGACGCCGACAGCTTCATGACCGCCGGCGCCGTGCTGCGCCTCGTGCGCGTCATGCAGGCGGATCCCAATCTCGGCATTTTGCAGGGGCTCGTTGTCGGCTTGCCCTCGACCAGCGCCTTCGCGCGGCTGTTTCAGTTCGGCATGCGGCTCGGCATGCGCTCCTACACCATCGGCAGCGCCTGGTGGCAGGGCGACTGCGGCCCGTACTGGGGCCATAACGCGGTGCTCCGCCTTGCGCCGTTCATCGCGCATTGCCAGTTGCCGACCGCAGGCGACGAGCACATCCTCAGCCACGACCAGCTCGAGGCGGCGCTGATGCGCCGCGCCGGTTACGCCGTGCGCGTGCTGCCGGAAGAGGAACTGGGCTGGGAGGAAAACCCGCCGACGCTGATCGAATTCCTCCGCCGCGATCTGCGCTGGTGCCAGGGCAATATGCAGTACTGGCGTTTTCTCGTTTTGCCCGGCCTCAAGCCGGTGACGCGCTATAACCTCGCCATCGCCATCCTGATGTTCGTCGGCTCGCCGGCCTGGATCGGCCTGCTGGTGCTCGGCACGCTATCGGCGGCCTTCGCCAAGACCCCGGCGGATTTCATTAGGCCCGACTACGGCACGGCCGTTTTCGTGCTCGTGCTCATCATGTGGTTCGCGCCCAAGACGGCGACCGTGATCGACATCCTGCTACGCCGCGACGCGCCGCGCGTTTTCGGCGGCACCGGACGTTTCCTCGGCAATGTCATGATCGAATATTTGTTCTCGATCCTGCTCTGCCCGATCGAGTGGTTCAGCCATACCCTGTTCCTGATCGGCCTCATGTTCGGCCGCCAGATCGGCTGGATCGGCCAGACCCGCGACGACCATGCGGTGCCGCTGGGGCTGGCGCTGCGCAACCTGTGGCCGCATACGCTCATCGGCATTGGCGCGATCGGCCTGCTGGCCGCGACACAGCCGGCGGCGCTGCCCTATGCGCTCTATCTCGCCGCCGGCCTGGCGTTGGCGGTGCCGCTCGCGGTGGTCACGGCATTGCCAGGGGTCGGCGCTGCGTTTGCCCGCATCGGGATCGGCCGCCTGCCGGAAGAGAGCAAGCCGCCGCCGGCATTGTCCGCCTTGGCGCTGCCCGCCATCACGATGGCGGCGCCGCGCCCGCATCCGGCCTGACGCGATCCATGCTGGCAAGCCTCAGGACCGCGCGCGGCATCGTCCGGTCGCTGCGCATTTATTACGGCCATCGCGCCCGCGCCGCGGCGATGGACCGGCTGTATGGCGGCTTCGTCAGGCGCGGCGACCTCGTTTTCGATGTCGGCGCCCATGTCGGCGACCGCGTCGCCGCCTTCCGCCGGCTCGGTGCGCGCGTCGTCGCGGTCGAGCCACAGCCGGCGATGGTCGGCGTCCTCAAACTGCTGTCCGGCCGCAAATCCGATGTCGCGATCGAGCCGGTCGCTGTCGGCCGCGCGCCGGGGACGGTCGAACTGATGATCAATCCCGACAATCCGACGGTATCGACGGCCTCGCGGCAATTCGTCGATGCCGCGCGCGAGGCGCCCGGCTGGCGGGAACAACGCTGGGCCACGACCGTGCGCGTCGATGCGACGACGCTCGACGCGCTGATTGCCAAACACGGCACGCCCGCCTTCATCAAGCTCGACGTGGAAGGCTTCGAGGCCGAGGCCTTGGCCGGCCTCACGCAACCGGTCAAGGCGCTGTCGTTCGAATTCACCACCATCCAGCGCGATGTCGCGCTCGCTTGCCTCGCGCGTTGCCTGGCGCTCGGCTATACGCGTTTCAACGCCGCGCTCGGCGAGAGCCAGACATTCGCGCATGGCGACTGGATCGCCGGCGAAGCCATGGCGCGCTGGCTCAACGTGCTGCCGCACGAGGCCAATTCCGGAGACGTCTATGCCGCCCGCTGACGGCGCGCCGACAGGATTGCCGTGGCGCTGCGGCCTGCTGCTTGCCGCACTGACCGCCGCCGGCTTCGCGCTGACGCTCTATATCTTTTATCCCGGCGTCATGACCTACGACGCCCGCTTCGTGTACGAGGACATCGCCAAAAACACGCTGGGCGACTGGCAATCCCCGGCGATGACCGTGCTGTGGGCGTGGATCGACCCGCTCGCGCCGGGGCCGGCGAGCATGTTCCTGCTGATGGCGACGATGTACTGGCTCGCCTTCGGTCTCTTGGCGGTCACGTTTGCGCACCGCTCCATCGGATTGGCGGTGATCCTGCTTTTGCTGGCGCTGTCGCCGCCGGCTTTCGTTTTCCAGGGCATCATCTGGCGCGATGTGCTGTTCGCCAATTCCTGGCTGTTGGCTGCGGCACTTTCCTTCGCTGCTGCCGAGCGCGGCGCCAGACTGCGGCTGTCCGCGGAATTTCTGGCGCTAGGCCTGCTCGCGCTCGGCGTTTTGCTGCGTCCCAATGCGCTTGTCGCCGCACCGCTGCTCGCCGCCGCCATCCTGTGGCCGCGGCGCCTGTCATTCAAACGCACAGCGATCGCTTATGCGCCGATCGGTTTCGCGCTGTTCGGCTTGGTGCAGTTCATCTATTACGGCGCGCTCGGCGCAACCCGCCAGCACCCGCTGCAATCGATCATGGTGTTCGACCTCGGCGGCATCAGCCACTTCGCCAGGCAGAACCAGTTTCCTGTCGTCTGGAGCGAAGCCGAGACCAAGCAGTTGCTCAACACCTGCTACCGGCCGACCCAATGGGACATCTATTGGCGGATCGAGCCCTGCGAATTCGTCATGCGCAAGCTCGAGGGCGAGGAAAAACTGTTCGGCACACCGGCTGTCACCACGGCCTGGGTCAGCGCTATCGCGCACCACCCGGTCGCCTATCTCGAGCACCGCGCCGCTTTCATGTGGAATTTTCTGGCGCGCGAAAACCTGACGATGTGGACCGACGACGTCTATGACCCATCGAAGAAAGTGTTCGCCGACCGGCCGGCCTTCAACGCGCTGGTGGCGGTGCATGACGCGCTCAGATCGTCGCCGTTGTTCCGCGCCGGCACCTGGCTTGTTCTTTGCGCCGCCGTCTGCGCCTTCGCCTGGCGGCGACGCGACACGGCCGTCGGACAATTGGGACAGGACGGCACACTGTTCACCTTGAGGCCGCCACCGGCGCCGGGCGGCGAGTGGCTCGATACCGTGCTGCCATTCCAGGGCGCTCCCGATGATGGCGCGTTGCCAGTGGGGGCCTCGTCGCTGGCAAGAATGGCGTGCTGTATGGCG
>JBOHII010000456.1:0-4422 GCA_050725955.1 Pseudolabrys sp.
CAGGTTATTCCGAACACGAAAGTTCAACCAACAAACGGCGGCATGGCCGCGGCCACTTCCATCAGCCTCGCGATCACTGTCTCCGGCACAGGAGACAAAGACCTGGTCGAGAAAATGAAGATAGGCGCCAGCCAAATCGTTGGCGTTGCGCTCGCCCGATATGATAAGGCGATGCCGGACAGGGTAGCCCAGATTACCCGCGATCCGAGGGCGCGCTGATGCCAGTCGAAAAACTAAAGCCGATCGGCCTCGATAAAAGGCTGCGCGAGTTGACTATTTCACTCGAAGCTGCGGGGTTCGATTCACTCGCGGTCACGGCAGAATTTCTCGAAATAGCCGTCGCCGGCGCGATCGCGACCGGCGGCTACGATAAAGCGGTCGAGATGCTGGAAAACGCCTTGGTCTCTGTTCGCAAGCTGCGCGAAAATAGGCCCGCGCTTAAAGATTTCGAACAGGGAAAGTGCGCAGGGTCAGCTTAAACGCTTGCCCGCTTTCAGGCACTTGCGCCGACGGCTCAGATCAGCGAATCTAATGCATCGTTCGCGCGACGTTCGGAGAACGCTCATGATCGACCAAAAGGACATTTCGAAAATGACCGATGGCGAGTTGGCGGCATTCGCCGCAAAGGCGCCGCCGGGCCTTAGCCCCGTCATCTTTTCGGACGGCGGGTTCGGCTTTTTGGCCGATCGGGTGATCGACGGCATGAGCCGGACGGAACGCGCCGAACTAACCATCGTTCGACGAGCGCATTAAAGCCGCCGACGCAGTCCGAGAGGCCGGCCTCACCTTCGGCAAATTTGCCGAAGGTGCCCACTATTAGTTCCTCGCTGGTACAAATTCCATGTCGCGCGCTTGTCGCGGCGGCAGCCTTTTTTTGCCACCGGAATTGCCACCGGGCTAGCCAGGAAGGGGTGGGAATGGCTGACAAAGATTAACGCCGCGAAGCCGGAAAAGCGCTAGAGAATGGGGTCAAAAGCAATAAGGCGGTTTATCCCAGAAGAGCAGCGATAGATTTACAAAACCGCTGCTCTACCGCTGAGCTAACCCGGCTCTAAGTGAGAGAGCTATCAGCGTCGCCGCGCTGCCACAAGCCACGGGGGCGCAGTCAACGGCCGGAGACATAAAAACGCCCCGCACGGCGTGCGGGGCGCGCGAAGGCTAGGAAGTGGGGCGACCGGTAACGGCCGTCCCACTGATTGTGTCCGGCTACATCTGGGTGATGTCGCGGTCCTTGGTCTCGGGCAGGAAAATCAGGCCGACGACGAAACTCATCGCCGCGACGCAGATCGGATACCAGAGGCCGGAATAGATGTTTCCGGTGGCCGCCACGATGGCGAAAACGGTCGCCGGCAGGAAGCCGCCGAACCAGCCGTTGCCGATGTGGTAGGGCAGCGACAGGCCGCTGTAGCGGATGCGGGTCGGGAACAGTTCCACCAGCCACGCGGCGATCGGCCCGTACACCATGGTCACATAAATGACCAGGACGACAAGCAGAAGGACCGTCATGACGTGGTTGATCTCGGCCGGATTGGCGCTCGCCGGATAGCCGTGCGCCTTCACCGCCGCCGAGATTGCCGCCGGCGTCGCCGCCGGACCGGCCAGGTTCGTATCGCCGATCTTCACGCTCGCTACCGTGCCCGCAGGCGCGGAGACATTGGTGTAGTTCACCGACTGGCCCACCAGCGCGGCTTTGATGATGTCGCAGGTGGTGGTGAACTTCTCGGTGCCGGTCGCCTTGAACTGGAACGAGCATTGGTTCGGATCGGCTGTCACCACGATCGGCGCGCCGGCGAGAGCGGCTTCCAGTTTCGGATTGGCGAAGTGGGTGATGCCCTGGAAGATCGGGAAGTAGGTGATCACCGCCAGCGCGAAACCGGCGAGCATAATTGGCTTGCGGCCGATCTTGTCCGACAGCCAGCCGAAGATGATGAAGCCCGGGGTGGCGATCGCCAGCGAAACCGCGATCATGATCCAGGCCGTGATGGCCGGTACTTTGAGGGTCTGGGTGAGGAAGAACAGCGCGTAGAACTGTCCGCCGTACCACACCACCGCCTCGCCGGCGGTGGCGCCGAGCAGGGCTGCGATTGCGATCTTGGCATTCGACCATTGGCCGAACGCTTCCGACAGCGGGCGCTTGGACTGCTTGCCTTCGTCAACCATCCGCTTGAACAGCGGCGATTCACTCAGCTTGAGCCGGATCCAGATCGAGACCGCGAGCAGAATTGCGGAGAGCAGGAACGGCACGCGCCAGCCCCAGTCGCCGAACGTGGTTTCGCCCATCGCGGTGCGGATGCCGAGGATCAGCAGCAGCGCCATGAACAGGCCGAGCGTCGCGGTGGTTTGGATCCACGAGGTATAGAAACCGCGCTTATTCTTTGGCGCATGCTCGGCGACATAGATCGCCGCGCCGCCATACTCGCCGCCGAGCGCGAGACCTTGCACCAAGCGTAGCCCGATCAATACGATTGGAGCCAGGATGCCCCAGGTCGCGAAACCGGGCAGCACGCCGATGAAGAAGGTGCCGACGCCCATCAGCGACATCGTGATGAGGAAGGTGTATTTGCGGCCAATTGTGTCGCCGAGACGGCCGAAGATCAGCGCGCCAAACGGACGCACGGCAAAGCCGGCGGCAAAGGTCAGCAGCGCGAAGATGAAGCCGACATTGGCCGGCACATTGGAGAAGAAGTATTTCGCCAGATAGGCGCCGAGTGTTCCGTAGATGTAGAAGTCGTACCACTCGAACACGGTGCCGAGCGACGAAGCGACGATGACCAGCCGTTCCTCGGCCGTCATTCCGCCTTCGCGGCTGGTACTTGCAGTGATTGCAGACATAGGCGTTACCCCCGTTTTGAGCTCAGTTATATTTTTGTCGGGGACTCGCTTTGGATGCACTCACCGATTGTTAAAGCCGTCCCCAACCCCACCAATACGCCTCGGTCGGCCACTTCGTCTTTGCCCTTCAGGTCTTACGCCAAAAGTCTAATATCGTTCACTCAAGCAGCTGGAATCATTTATAAAAAAACAACGGGAATCCGCCGCCAAAGTGCCCGGGTAGTGACCCTTCGGTCAACTCATCGCGGTGAGCTTTTCCAGCACGTCGATCAGCCAGGCCGCAGCCTGCAATATCGCCAGCCGCTGGCCTAGTTTCGAGCGGCGGAACGTGGCGTTGAGCAGCGTCGACGCGCGCTTGAAGGCGGGGTGGCGCTTTCCCGCCTCGCTGAGCGTGGCGAGCCGCGCGACCAGCGCCGTGCGGCGGGCTTCAATCTCGTCATAGCGCTCGCGAAAGCGCGCGCGCGGCGGTGAAGACCTGGCGGCTGGAGTTTGCGGGTGGCGAGTTGGCACGGCGATTAACTCTAATGTTCGCGATATTGCGGCGCCGGCAGAGGCTGGCGGCGCAAGGGTGCCGCCAATTCCGGCATGTTCAAGGTGGACACGCAATTAATGTTACCTCGCGAATGCCGGCGGCAACGTAAAGCCTTCGTATAAAATGCGATCGAATTTCCGCGGTTTGGAGATTGCCTCGCATGCGCGTTCTGCCCGCCATCGCTCTGCTTGCTATTAGCGTCTCCGCCGCGAGCGCGGCCGATTATCCAATTGCGCATCCGGGCGCTTATGCGCCCCGCCATTTCGAATCCGGCCGGCGGGCCGCGATGCTGTGGTTCTATGACGATCAGCCCGGCGTCGTGGTGCGCGCCTATTGGCGGGCGCCCTGGCATCATCATCACTACTTCCCCACCACCGGCGAGCGGCCCGAGATTGGCCGCGATGAGGATTTGTCGGCCCACAGCAGGCCCCTGGCGCTGGCCAAGACGTTCAAACGCACCTGGTCGAATGCCTCCGCACTCGAGCTTGAACGCCGCATCCACGCCGTGCCGCTCAACGACGGTCCGCCGCCGCAAAATCCCGATTGACGTGACCCCTGCGAAAACTCGAACCGACGTGATGAACACAATGACCAATAATTCTCACAAGCTTGCAGTGCTCGCCATGATCGCCGCCGCTTTGCTGCCGGCCACTGCCGCACGGGCGCAACTATTCGGCTCGGCCTATTCGCAGCCGGCGCCATTCTATCCTTACGCCGCGCGGCAGGAGCAGCCTTACGCCGTTCAGATAGAGCCGGGCGCATACATGATCCGGCGGCCGGTGCATGTGCACGTCCGTCATCGCGCGCATTGCCGCAACTGTGTGGGCCGCGCCGGCGTGCCGAGGCATGCGCGGGCCGCCGCCCGACTCGATCGTCCGCACAGGCATGCGAATCGTGCGTTGATCGAGGAATTGCGCCGGCGTCACTACGGCAAGGGCCACGGTGCCGAGACCACCCGCGTCGTGCGCGAAACGCCGGTCGTGGTCGTGCATAGGCGCGTGGTCGACGATGCGCCGCGCGTCATCGTGCGCCAGGACGCAGCCGAGGACGCGGCGGCG